>CAYNCR010000037.1:0-15215 GCA_964395575.1 uncultured Desulfohalobiaceae bacterium | reverse complement strand
CCAGGGGGGCTTTTTTTCGTGCTATTTCGTGTCTTTTCGTGGGCAGTTCTCTTCTTTCTTGCGGAGTGTGCCTAGGACTCGATGGCGATCTTCTTGCCCTGCGCCTTTTCCTGTTTGGGCAGGGTCACGGTCAGGATGCCGTTCTTGAAGGACGCCTTGACGTTGTCCTCGTCCACTGAGGAGGAGAGCGGAATGGTGCGGGAGAAGGCACCGTAGCTCCGCTCTATGCGCTGATAGTTCCCCTGGCTCTGCTCGTCCTCAAACTTCTTCTCGCCCTGCAGCACCAGCATGTTGTTCTGCAGGGAG
Organism: uncultured Desulfohalobiaceae bacterium; assembly: GCA_964395575.1. Taxonomy (GTDB): domain Bacteria; phylum Desulfobacterota; class Desulfovibrionia; order Desulfovibrionales; family Desulfothermaceae; genus JAIPDU01. Next base: position 14,909 of record CAYNCR010000037.1, on the reverse strand, counting down.
ATGTCGATGTCCTTGCTGTCCATGCCGGGCAGCTCGGCCTCGACCGTGATATTGCGATCATCCTCGCTGATGTTCACAGCGGGATACTCCATCTGGCCAAGGCCCGTCTCCAAGGGCGTGCGCCACAGATCCTCCATCAGATCGAACATCGTTCGCGGCCTCTGCGGAGTTTCCATGGCTGTCCTTCTCTCTTCGGGCAGGAATCTACGGAACATAGCGCATCACCTCCTTTTCCGGAATTTTTCCCCTTTCAATATTCTCAGTAAATCGTCTCTCCGAGGTGTCAACCCCAGAGAGACGATTGAAGTGACAAATTCCGGTCCATCGGAGGCAAGGGGGGGATGGGTGCCCCTTCGAATTCGAGCCCCTTAGAGGCAGGATCCTATTGGGTTCGGCTGGATTGCGTGCCCGAGCCGTGCAAACGGTCGATCATTTGCTGCCCCTCTTCCGTCCGTTTCCATGCCTCGTAGAACTGCATCCATTGCTCGAAGGAGTAGATCTGCTCCTCCAGCTGGTCCTCCTGAGCGCTGACCCACATGTGGAAGAGGCTCAGCTCCACCTCGTAGCTGGGGCTGTTCAGGACGCTGGGAATGAGCTCGGGGCGGTAGCGCACGCCATCCAGCTCGGAGCTGATGTGGTTGACCACGGCTTCCCGCGATTTTTCCGGAGTAAGGGGCTGGCCGTTCATCTTGGCGGCGAGCCGGGCCAGGATCCCGTAGCTCTGTTCCAGGTCCTGCAAGATTTCCTGAGGAACCTCCAGGACAAGCCCTTCCTCGGTTTCCTTGGTGAAATAAAAGCGCAGCCACATCTCGAACTTGCTGATGTCCGTTGTTTCCTTGAGGGCTTGCTTGAAATCGTCAGCCATGTATTGCTCCTTTTCGTGTGTCTTTTGCGGTCCCTTTCCCCTGAGTGAGTTCCATGTATTCGTGGGTATACAACCGCGTATCGGGAAGTGGTATACGCACCTCAGGTCCTGCGACAGACGAGAACCACTCTGCCCAGAAGGCGCACCGACTGCCATTCCTCGTCCTTCAGCTCCGAGGAAGGGTAGCTCGGGTTGTCCGCGTAAATGACCGTACTGTGCGGCAGCCGGTCCAGCCGTCTGAGTGCCACTCCTCCGTCGATGCCCAGGGCGTGGATACGCGTCGGTTGGATAGCCTGCACGCTTTGATCCAGAAGGACCAGATCGCCCGGACGGATCTCCGGGTGCATGCCCTCTTCCCGGACCGCAAGGGCCACCATCTGTTCGGCATTGCCCAGGCCGTCCAGGATATGGGCATCGAGTTGAAGCGTCTGAGGGTCCTGAGGGTCGGCTGTCCGGAATTCGCCGTTTGTACCTAGCTGCGGCTCGACGCGTTTGATCCGGGCCGGCCGGGATTCACCGGATTGCGGCTCGAGATAGGGCGTCCCCCTGCCGCGGGCCAACCAGTCCGCATTGAGGTTGAGCTCGCTGGCCAGAGTGACGATCCATCGATTGGGTACCTGGTTCTTGTGTTTGGCCAGGGAAACGCTCGCCCGACCCACTTGAAGAAAATGCGCCAGCTGGGACTGGTTCTGGATGAACGAAACGGACTTGAGACGCTCGAAAAAGGCCTGGAAATCTTGTTCATCCATGGACACGGCTCACAGCGGCGAATACCACTTGCTTTTTCCGGCGACAAAACTCCAGTGGCCGGGCACTCCCCTCCGCGTGGAGAAGGAGGGATTCTCCAGCCAGGATTTGATCTGCGAGTAGGCCTCGTGGACCTGGCGGAACTTTTGGCTGCATCCTCCCGCATCGGGGTGATGCCTCAAAGCGGCCTGTCTGTATGCCGCCTTGGCCCTATCCGCCGGATTGGGGCTGGACAGGAGATCCTTTTTGTTCATGCAGAGCTGCAAGAGATGGCCGGAGATCCTGGAGGCGGAATATTCCTTTTGGGGCTCGACCAGATTCCGGCTCACAATGCGCGTATGGGCCTGTTGCAGGAGATGGTCCACGGTGCGTCGCTCGCTTTTGCAGCTCTCGAGGTAGTCCCACCATAGGTTGCCCAGCTCAAAGACCATTCCGTCGATATCCTGGGCCGGCTTTTTTCCGGGTGTGCGCTCGTAGAAATAGGTGTATACCGTCTCGGAATGCCGGCTGACCAGATTGAGAATGAGCACGGATTCCGTGAAGGAGAAAGTGGCGTATTGGGCCCGCATAGCTCGCAGGAGATTGTTGAACCACCTGAGCTTGAAGGCGAACTGCGACCTGCAGGCATCGGAGCAGTAGCGCACGCGGTTCTTGCTCGTGGGCTTGCCGCAGCAGAGGCAGATTTTGAGGCGCTTGTCCTTGTGTTGGGAATTTTCAGGTACGTTCGTCCTCATAAAGTCCTTGTAACATCGGCGCAGACGGGAGACAAGATTTGCGGGATGTGTCTCTCGGCGTCCGGATTGTGTTCCGGAGCTCGGGACAACCGAGCAGGCAGAAAAGGGAGGGTAAGGCGCAGCCATGCGATGCCTGTCGTGTATCGGCGGCGTTGGTATCCGGTTTGTGACCAGTTGTGGGTATCGATGAGGAGATACGAAGAACGAGTGGCGAGCTCTCACTCAAACCCCTTATCTCAGCTATCGTCTGAGCACGGGTCCGGAAATGAGGTCATGAATGTGATTTCTTCCGTTCAAACCGGACGACACGGCCAAGCGGCGGAGCTCTCGGTACAGAATGCCTCAGTTTACTCGCCGTCCTTTTCATTGTCACTGTCCGCCCCAAAAGGCTGCAACACCTTGAAGGGAAGGCTCAGGGTGCGCTTCATGATCCCGAACACCTCCGAGCCCACTGCCTGGGGCGACATGGGGACCACCGTAGGGTCCTTCATCTTCCCGAAGACCTGAAAGGGAATGGTGACCAGGGTGTTGTCCATGATGTAGTTGACAATGGGTATCCAGCTGACAATCCGGTCCACGGTTTTGAGCGGCGAAACGAGGACGATGAGATTCAAGCGCTGGGACGCGAAGTTGATATCCCCGGTTGCCGCGAGCTTGATGCTTTTGCCGTCCACGATCGCCTCGTTGAGGTGCAGAACCTGGCCTTTGATCTCTCCCTCGATGTCGATGCTGTTGTACCCCAGACCATCTTCCTGAAGATCGGGGGCTTCGCCGAAGAGGATCTCCGAGGCGTTGAGCAGGGCGAGCACCTTGGCCAAAACGGTGATCCGATAGATCCGCCCCTCCCGGGCCTGAAAGCGGAGTTTTCCCTTGTTGTTGCTTTTCAGCTCCGAAAGTGTCTCTCCTTCTCCGCCGGTCCGCAGATTCAGGGCGTACTTGCCGGATATCAGGTCCTCGCTGCCCCCCAGGCAGGCGCTCGTCCGGGCGAGGTCCTGGTCCCTGATGTTCGCGGAGAGCTCCGCGGAGATGCTCGAATCTCCGAATACGATCTGCCCCAGAGGGTCGAGCTGACACAGTCCCATCTCGCTGATCAGGAGGGTGATTTTGTCCCGGCTGATGTCCACCGCACCTTGGACGGGAGCGATATTCAGGTCTCCCAGGCGGAATGCGTCGATCTTGACATCCGCGGTCCCCTTGATACGGGAGAGGTTCACCGTGCCGTTCCCGGAACCTTCCTTCCTTGCCGTGTCCTGCACTGCCTTGAGCCATTCATAGTCCAGCTCCCCGGCACGGAGCTTCATGTCCAGGATGTTGGCTTCAGGGGTGATGTTGACGCTGCCGCTCAGATAGAGAGGCCTGTCGTTGAGCTGGAGGCGGAGCGCGTGCGCGGTTATTTTCTTGCCCTTACCCTCCAGATGGGCTTTGTCCAGCTTGAGTAGGGGGATTCCGAATCGGTCCGGCAGATTCAGCGAATTAACCCGGAGTGTCCCTTTGCTGTCCACGAAGCGGAAGGGGGACATCTGCAGGCCCAAGTGGAAATCGCCTTCCAGCTCGCCCTGCAGCGCACCGGGATGGCGAAAGGCCCTGCGAAGGTCCTGCATGGCGAGCTTTCCGTCGAAATCCGTGTTCAGACGGTTGTTCTCGAGGCTCGCTTCAATGGTGACGGATCTGTCGCCGTGTTGCAGCTGAAGATCGTGCAGGCGGTATTTCGAGGCGTTTGCGGAGGCACTGACCCGGCCGGTCGTTCCTCCGGCGAGCTCGAAGTCCGTGCGCAGGGAGAAAGTGTTTTCCCCGCGCCATTGGAACCGCCCCTGGCTGAAGGACAGGGGTGCCTTGATCCGGAGCGGCTCGGGAACGGGGAGCAAGGTATAGAGCTGGTCCAGAATTTCCGGGGATCGGAGATCCCCCCGTAGCGAGCCCTGAGCCGACGTGACCCGGAAATCTTTCTGGTCCAGGGTGAGCTCCCCATCGCTGAAGATGCGGGAGCTCGACGAGGAGAGCCTCAGTCCGGACCAGGACAGGCCCTGTCCGTGGCCGGAGAGGGAGTCGACGGATCCCTCGAGGGGCTGCTCCAGAAACGGCGAGGTCATTGCGAGGCGCGGGAGGCTGCCGGAAGCATTGAAATTCCACTGGTCAGGGGAACGCAGGGGGCCTGTCAGGCTGAAGCGTTCCAGGTCCATACGACCCTCGAGTGTCTCAAGGGTCTTCCTTCGGGAGACGAGTGCGGGCAGATCCATGACCGCTTCTGCAAGCTCCTGCAGAGCCAGCTCGGCATTCCCTCCGTCCAGGCGCATGGCGATCCGGGACCCGAACCGGATATTCCCCTCGAGACGCCCGATAGAACTGTTGCCCAGGGTTCCCTTGAGCCCGCTGAAGCGCAGGGTCTTCTGCGCAAAGCTGAGCCTGCCCCGGCTCAGGGAAAAGGGCAGAGGGAAATCGGCGTGCTTGGCCCGGAGATCGAGCTGTTCAAGCTCCACATCCCATTCAAGCTCTTCCCCCTTTTTGACCATGCTGTAGGTTGCATTCGCGTTGCCGCGCAGCGTTTCCATGTCGCGCAAATGGCGCTGGAATTCGGGAATATCCAGGGTCCGCTCCAGCAGGTCCACTGTCTCGGCCAGATCGAGGCGGGATTCCAGATACAGGCTGAGCGGATCCACACCGTCCTCGAGGCCGAAGGCGGCCCGTCCGGCAGTGACCGTACAATTGCCGAAATCCGCGGAGAGATCGTTCAAGCTCAGGGCGTTTTCGACGATATGGAATGTGCCGCCCACTCGATGGAGCATGATGTCCGGTATGGGGAGATCGACCAGACCCTCCTCCACTCGGCCCAGGATGCTCAGATTGGCCAGGACGGCTTCCTTGTCCTTTCCGGAGCTCTTGATCCGGGTCCAGGGGAGTCTTCCCTCAAGGATGATGGAAAAGCTTTCGATGAAGTCCTGATCCGGAAAAAGTTTCCTGCAGGCGGCGGCCACGGAGGGGATGCGCACGTTCCCCGCCTCGAGGTCGAGATTGAGGCCCTGATCCTTTTTTCGCGTGTTCAGGGAGCCGGTTAGGTTCAACCGGGGGTCGGCCAGATCGATCTGGTGCAGGCGTATTTGTGTACCAGCCCCTTTCCCAGCGATGGTGGCCCGACCGGAGTTGATGCGGATCCGGCCTTTCCCCCCGGGGGTGATCAGATCAATCCAGGAAGGTTTCAGGCGCACGGAGGCTTGGTACTGGTCTCCTCCTGAGAAGGAAAAGTCCGTGTCCATGCCGAGGCTGGAGTCGCCGACCCACCGGGCCGCATCAGGGGGAAGGTAGGGAGCCAGCAGCTCGAGGCGGAGCTCTTCGGTCCGGAGTGTGCCCTCGACCTTTGTACGCTGTGCGTCGCTCTCCAGGGACAGGGAGAGCTTGCTGCTGAAATTGGTCTCCGTCTGCAGATGCAGACGGACTTTTTCCCCGATATTCAAATCCGCACGGATGCCGCGCAGGTGAATAACAGTGTCTCCGAAAACCTGCAGCTCGCCGTCCCGGATGCTTCCCTCCACCTCTGGCAGGGCTCCCAGGAGATCGGACAATCCCCTGGGCTCGTCAGGGCGCGCCCATTCCACGGTTTTTCCGGGAAGTCCGATGATGATCCGGGGGCCCTGGATATGAAATCCCCCCGGTTGCAGGGAGCCGCTCAAAAGGCTTCCAAGATCGGGGTATCCGTTCAGTCTTTGGACCTGGATCAGCATTCTGCCGGGGAGCTTTACGGACAGATTCTCGAGGCTGATATGGGGAAAGGGCAGGATTTCGACCTTTGCGCCTCCAAGGTCGACACGGGTTTCCGGGACCTTCTTGCCAAGCTCTCGGGCCAGAAGCCCCTCCACGGCACCCTGGCTGAGGTAGTGGGGCAGGACCAGGACGAGACCCATATAGACAAGGGCGAGACATACGGACGCATGGGCGAGGAAGAGACCGAGGCATAAGGGGAAGCGAAGGAATCTACTGTATTGTCGCATAGATCGGGAAAATATTCCTTGGGGCGGGGGCCTGGGGTACAAAGGGTAGCTGATTGCTTGCTTGAAGAATGAAAAAAAGTGTAGCATGAAAGTTTGGGCGAAACAAATTGGGGACGTTCCCGCTTAACCGGCTGAAGGGCGCGTCCTCTCGAATCTCCTACCCAGTGAGCCAAGCTATGCGAAGACCTCTCATTCTCGCGTGCGTCTGCCTCCTGCTCCTCGGATCCGTCTGCGGGGCCGGGGCGGGGGAATATCTGGACCGGTTCGAGGACCGGGTGAGCGAGTTCCGGCTCGAGAACGGCATGCGCTTTGTGGTTATCGAGCGGCACAAGGCCCCGGTGGCCAGTTTTGTCAGTTTCGTAAACGCGGGAAGCGTCAACGAGCCAAGGGGCAAGACGGGCCTGGCCCATGTCCTGGAGCACATGGCCTTTAAGGGAACGCCCGGCATCGGGACCACGAATTGGAGCAAGGAAAAGCCCCTGCTTGAGGAAATGCAGCGGGTCTATGCCCGCATCAGGGATCTGGAGTCAGCGAAGGACGCGGACGAGGACAAGCTGCGGGAGCTCAGGGACAAGCTGGAGGGTTTGCGGGAAAAGGCCGGGCAATACGTCGAGTCCAACGAATTCTCCCGCATCATCGAGCAGGAAGGCGGGGTGGACCTGAATGCGGCCACTTCCGCGGACTACACCATGTACCAGTGCAGCCTTCCCGCGCACAAGGCCGAGCTGTGGTTCTCCATGGAGTCACGGCGTTTGGCAGATCCCGTCTGGCGTGAGTTTTTCACTGAAAAACAGGTAGTGCTCGAGGAAAGGCGGGGTCGTGTCGAGTCCAACCCCATCGGCCGCCTGATCCAACAACTCACTGCAACCGCGTACAGCGCTCATCCTTACGGCAGCCCCACGATCGGCTGGACCTCGGATCTTCAGAATCTGGGCCCCAGCGATCTGCAGAATTTCTACGAGCGGTTCTATCGGCCGGGCAACATCACCGTCGCCGTGGCCGGGGATGTTAATCCGGATCGGATGCGGAGACTCGCGCGGCGCTATTTCGGGGAGATGGCCGGAAAAGGGGAGCCCGTGCGGGATCATGTCACCGCCGAGCCGAAACAGGAGGCGACAAAGCGCCTCAAGCGGACCACAGTGAATCAGCCCGCCTATGCCAGGGCCTATCATTCCGTTGCCCGCAGTGACTCCGATGCTCCCGCTCTGGACTGTTTGGCACGAATCCTGGCCCAAGGGCGAACCTCGCGCCTGTATCACAAGCTGGTTCAACAGGAACGTCTGGCGACCCGGGTCATGGCTTTCAACGGCTATCCCGGGGACAAGTATTCCTCCCTTTTCGTGATCTTCGCCGTGCCCAATCAGGGTGTGGGGCTCGACAAGCTGGAAAAGGGGATCGAGGGCGAGCTGGAGCGGCTCCGGGAAGAGGGAGTGGATCCCCAAGAGCTGGAGCGCGCGAAAACCGCGATCCGCGCGGAGCTGGTGCGGGGTCTGGATTCCAACCTGGGTCTGGCCAAGTCCTTCGCCCAGGCGGAGGCCCAGATGGGGGATTGGCGCAGGGCGTTTACCTATCTGGATCGCGTGGACAAGGTGACCCCCGAAAAGGTGCGCGAGGCGGCGAAGAAATATATTCGGGACGAGAACATGACCGTGGCCAAGCTGGTTCACGAGGACGAGAAACAGACGGAGTGATCCATGGGGATATGGAGAAGGACTGCCGGCTTCGGAACCGGAATCGTTGTGCTCGGGCTTCTTCTGGTCGGTTTGTTGACGGCTTGCGCTCAGAGGCCCGCGGATCCGGAAAATCCCCAGGATCTGCGCTTCGAGCGTTCCGTCAGCTGGCCGGAATACGATGTGCGCACCTTCCAGCTGGATAACGGAGTGCGCTTTTTCCTGCTCGAGGACCACGAGCTGCCTTTGATTGACATGCAGGTCACTCTTCGGTCCGGTGAGATCGAAGTTCCCGAGGGCAAGGAGGGCCTCGCGCGTATAGCGTCGGACGCGATGCGGAGCGGCGGAAGCAAGGAGCATCCTGGCGCGGCGTTGGATGCGCTTTTGGAGAACAGGGCCGCGGAAATGGACTTTTCTTTTTCCCTGGGGTCCGGCAGTGCCAGCCTCAATTGCCTGAAAAAGGATTTTTCCCGGCTGTTGCCGGTATTTATGGATGTTTTGCAGAATCCCCGCTTCCCCGAGGACAAGATCGCCCTGGCCAAGCAGCAGCTGCGGACCTCCATATCGCGCCGCAATGACGAGCAAAGGGATATCGCCGTCCGCAAGTACAAGAAGCTCATCTATGGCGAGGATTCGGTCTACGCCAGGGTGCCGCAGTACGAGACCGTGGAGGCGATCAATCGCGAGGACCTGGTGCGGTTCCAGGAACAAGCCGTGCGGGCGGGAAATCTTTATGTGGGCCTGGTGGGCGACTTCGAGGCGGATAAGATGGAGGATCGCCTGCGCGAGGCCTTTTCCAGGGTGAAGTCGGGGCGGAAGGAGCTGGAATTTCCCGATGTGGGCTCCAGCTTCGAGCGGTCCGTGCATCTCGTGGACAAGCCCAATGTGAACCAGACCTACATCCTTATGGGCCACTTGGGCGATCTGCGAAAAAATCCGGATTATCCCGAGCTTCAGGTCCTGAACGAGGTCCTGAGCGGGGGCTTCTCCGGACGGCTCTTCCGGGAGATCCGGACCCAGCGGGGCCTGGCCTATTCGGTTTTCGGCCGCTACGGGTGCAATGTGGACTATCCGGGAATGTTTTTCGTCGGGCTCAAGACCAAGTCGAAGTCCACGCTCGAGGCCATACGGGCTGTGGAGAAAGAGCTCAAGTCCATCCGCAGCAAGGGCGTCGCCGCGGAGGAGGTCCGACGGGCCAAGGACCGTTTTTTGAATTCCCTGGTGTTCAATTACGACACACCGCAGAAGGTTTTGCAGAGGCGCATGCACTATGCCTACAAGGGCATGGACCGGGACAGCTTCGAGGAGTTGATCGGGGAAGTCAAGAACGTGAATCCGGGAGATGTGGAACGGGTTGCCGAGGAATATTTGCATCCGGAGAAGATGAAGATTCTTCTTGTGGGCAATAAAGATGAGCTGCAGGATGAGCTCTCGGCAATGGAGGAGGAAGTGCAGGAGATCGAGCTTTCATCTGGCGAGCCGAGCTCGCGCCAGTCGGCAATAATTCGTTGACAATCGGCTCAAAATGAATAATTTGAGCCAAACCAGCAAAGGGCAAACAAAAAGGGTGATTCCAAAAAATGTCTAAAAAATCAACATTCCTTCAACTCAAAGAAAACGAAAGGGCTTACCGCAGGGATATCATCCTGAGCGCGGCGCTCCATCTCTTCAGCCAGTATTCCTTCCACGATATCGGAATGCGGGATATAGCCGAGGAGGCGGGGATTTCCCCGGCCTCTATCTACCGCTATTTTTCCAGCCGGGACGATATCCTAACCGAGATTCTGAGTGAGGAAATAAGCAACGGCAGACAGAAACAGTGGAAGCGGGTTGAATCGGGAGTTGCGTCCCTGGAGGATGTCGCCGCGGGGATCGTGGACTTCTTCTGGGAGCGCGAGTCCACGCTCCAGATCGTGGGGCACTTCATGTGGAATTACGACGTGGACGAGGAAGCCAAGAAGAAATTCCGCAGCCTCCAGAAGTCCTACCTGGACGAGTTCGACAGGGTCCTTATGGGGATGGGCTTTGAGGGGAGCAACGTGCGCCTCTTTTCCAAGGCCTTTTTCGCCTCCCTCTTCGGGATTATCGCTTCCTACCGCAACTATCCCCAGGGCGCGGACACGGAGAACGCGTACAACAATCTCCACCTTCTCGCCCAGACCACGGCGGCCATCTTCAAGAACGGGATGCAGAACATGGACACTGAAGCCCTCGGGTCCACGGAAGTCTGTCAGACCACCACCCCTCGCGAGTAGCTCTCCGGAAGACGCCAGGCAGTGCCAAAGCTTTCCCGTCCTCTTCTCGTGCTTCAAGGAATTCTTGCGGTTCCGGTTTTGGCGGGGAAATACGCGGTATTGCACCCGTTGGGGATACGGGTGTCCAGGGCATTGAGCGGGCCGCCCCCTGGAGCAGGGGGCGGCCCGGAAATGCCTATTCGTCCGCGGGATTGATCTGGACCAGCTCGATGTCGAAATTGAGGGTCTTGCCCGCCAGCGGGTGATTGGCGTCAAGGGTTACGTTTTGATCGTCGATCTCGGTCACCGTGACGTACACCACCTGGTCCTCAGGGGTGTTCAACTGGAGCATCATCCCCTCTTCGGGTTGGATGTCCTCGGGAAGGTTTTCCCGGGGGACCTGAACCACGCCCTGTTCGTTGTATTCCCCGTAGGCCCTTTCCGGCTCAACGGTGATGTTCTTCTTCTCCCCTTCGTCCATGCCTTCAACGGCTTCCTCGAACCCGGGAATAATCTCTCCCTCTCCGAGGGTGAAGTCCATGGGGGACTCCTCGTAGGTGGAATCGAAAACGGTTCCATCGTTCAGTGTGCCGTGATAGTGGACTTTGACGGAATTGCCTTGCTTGGCTGTAGCCATGATACCTCCCGATGTATTGGATGCTTGCCGCAGGTGGACCCGATGTCCGCCAGCGGTTATTGCTCCGGCTTGCCCTCCCTGTATTGTAAGGACGCTCCTTTTGGTATAGGCTTCCGGAATAGCGATGACGCGGGGTCTTTGCGCCCCTGTATCTCCCTTCCGCGAATTGCTTGACGGAGACCTCGCGAAGGCGGGATCGCAGCAGACCCGACAATGAGCGCTGCCGAAGAGAGACTGTTCAAGGGGGGAATGGCCTGAGCACGGATGCCGATCTTTTGTTCGGGATGCGCTCGGGCCGGATTCGCTCCAAAGAGCCGTTTCTATGCGGCTATACAACAAGCATAGGGAAAAAGATTTCTGCGTGCAACCGTTGAGGCCCAGATCGAATCAATTTTTTCCGTCCGAACAGCTGGCCTTTATGCCGATATCCGGACGGGATCAACTCATAAACGATCAGAAACTGGAAAAGGAGCAGATATGGAGCGGCAAGCCGGCAAAGGAAAGGTTCTGGGCATTCTCGTCCTTGTTCTTCTCGTCTGTGCCTCGGGGCTGTATTTCCTCGTGGCGGACAGAGAAAGGCCTCGCATAAGCCTGGGACCGGACGCGGAGTACATAAACGGCGAGACGAGTGTGGAGATAACCGTCAGGGACAGTGCCTCTGGAGTAGCCCAGGTGCGTATCGAGGCTGTTCAGGGAGACGAAGAGACAACACTGCTTGAGGCCGCCCCGGAGGCCAGCCCCCAAAAGTGGTCCGGGTCCCTTCCCGTGGCAGAGACGGATCTGGAGGAGGGCTCCTTCAGGCTGGTCGTCTCGGCGCTGGACAGCTCCTGGGGCCGTTTTTTCCAGGGGAGGCGTGCAAGCGCGGAAAGGGAGTATGTCCTGGATACGACCCCTCCCCGGATCACCCTGGAGAGCTTTCGGCACAATCTGACGCGGGGCGGCTCGGGGGTCGCCGCCTTTCGGGTCGAGGAGGATCCCGAGAAAGTGGGCATTTCCGTGGGCGAAACCTTCTTTCCGGCCTATAAGCAGGAAAACGGGATCTATCTTGGCCTGTTCACACATCCCTATGAAATGGAGGCCCAAGGGTCCCGTGCCCTGGTTGTCGCGCGGGACCGGGCGGATAATGTCCAGGAGGTTTCCCTGCGCTATTCGGTCAAGGACAAGCGCTTTCCCCGCAAACGGATACGCATTTCGGAGAGCTTCCTGAATCGGAATATGCCGTCCTTCCAGCAGGAATTCCCCGGGATCGAGGACAAGCTCGAGCTCTTCAAAGCGGTCAATGAAAAGCTGCGGGACCAGAACAGGGACACCATTCGCGGAATCGCACGCGAGACAACTCCTCGTCCCCTTTGGCGCGGAAGGTTTCTGAGGCAGCCGGATTCGGCCAAGCAATCCTCTTTCGCGGTCAAGCGGGACTATTACTACAAGGGGGACAAGATCAGCCAGTCCACCCATCAGGGCATCGATCTGGCCTCCGTGGCCAGGGCCCGTGTTCCAGCGAGCAATGCGGGCAAGGTGGTGCATGCGGATCGGTTGGGCATCTACGGCAAGGCGGTGATCATCGACCACGGTCTCGGGCTGCAGAGCCTTTATGGCCACCTGTCCGAAATCGCAGTGGAAAAGGGCCAGCGCGTGGACAAGGGAGATGTCCTGGGCCGAACCGGGGCCACCGGTCTGGCCGGCGGGGATCATCTCCATTTCGAAATGATGATATCCGGAGTCCCGGTGACGCCGGTGGAATGGTGGGACGGAAGCTGGATCGAGAAGAACATCGGTCCCAAGGCTGAGAAGGCTCGCGACAAAAAGGAAGAAGGGTAGCCGAAAGGGGTTTACCTGATCCGGATTTAGTATTAGGGTGCCTCAAATTTTCCCCAAGGTGTGACTCAAAAAAAATAGGAATATAAAGGTGTTACGGACTCGCTCCGACACCCAGGCCGTTGGGGACGGCGCCGGACCGGGTAACGGAATGCCGGAGATGCGCTTCCCGGCATTGCCCAAAAGGCCCGTATCCGGCACTGCCCTGTGTCTTGAGTATCCTTGGTTCGGCCCGGGTTCGCCCGGAATGAGGGTTGTAGGTTGTATCAAACAGCAGGCGGAGGAACACCATGTTCGAGATTCTTCGACGCGAATTCATGGCTGATGAGTCGGTGGTCCTGAACGAAATCAGCGCCCCTCTCATCGCGAAAAAGGCCCTGCCCGGCCAGTTCGTCATCCTGAGGGCGAACGAGACCGGGGAACGCATCCCCCTGACCCTGGCGGAAACAAATCCCACCCGGGGCACGATCACCATCATCTATCAGGTGGTGGGCAAGAGCACCGCCCTGTTCAAGAGCATGAAGGTGGGGGAGCGGTTCATGGACGTGAGCGGCCCTCTGGGGCATCCCACGGACATCGAGAAGCTCGACGGAGAGGTCGTCTGTGTGGGCGGCGGCACGGGCGTGGCCGTGCTCTATCCCATCACCAAGGCCTTCAAGGACGAGGGAAACAACGTGACCTCCATCATCGGAGCGCGCTCCAAGGACCTGGTCATGCTCGAGGACCGCATGCGCGACGCCTCGGATGAGCTTCACGTGTGCACCGACGACGGCAGCTACGGGCATCACGGCTTTGTCACGGACATGCTCAAGCACGTGCTGGAGAACAAGGACGTGCGCCAGGTAATCGCCATCGGCCCCGTGCCCATGATGAAGTTTTGCTGCCAGATTACCGCGGAATACAACGTCAAGACCCTGGTCAGCCTGAATACGATCATGGTGGACGGAACGGGCATGTGTGGCTCCTGCCGGATTACCGTGGGCAAGGAGACCAAGTTCGCCTGCGTTGATGGCCCTGAGTTCGACGGTCACCAGGTGGACTTCAACGAGCTTTCTGCCAGGCTCCAGGCCTATACGTCCCAGGAAAAGCAGGCCTATGAGAAGCACAAGTGCGAGTGTCGAACGGACTAAGCCCAGGGGATGAAGGGGCGTTTTTTCACCAGAGACACGGCGAGGCGGCAAGAACCCATCGTGAAAATTGCGCCTTTCCCCTCCGGGAAGAGGCGAACAGGATCCTAGCTGAAAAGGGAGGCGGACATGGCCGAAGAGAAGAAGAAGAAGGAAAGCATCCCCAGGCAAGAAATGCCTGAGCAGGGGCCGAAGGTACGCAATCAGAATTTTGACGAGGTTCCTCTCGGATACTCCCCTGAGCTGGCCATGAAGGAAGCCGAGAGGTGCCTGCAATGCAAGAAGCCTGCCTGTGTCCAGGGCTGTCCGGTGGAGATCGATATTCCCGGATTCATCGCCCACATCAGGGACGGGGAGTTCACCAAGGCCATCCGCAAGATCTGGGAAATGAACAGCCTGCCGGCGGTGTGCGGACGGGTCTGTCCCCAGGAGGATCAGTGCGAGGGGATGTGCATCGTGGGCAAGAAGGACAAGCCCGTGGCCATAGGGCATCTGGAGCGCTTTGCCGCGGATTACGAGCGGCTCTACGGCTCGGGGGAGCTGCCGCCCCAGGCCGGCTCCACCGGCAAGAAGGTCGCAATCGTGGGATCCGGCCCGGCAGGACTCACCGTGGCCGGGGACCTCATTCTGCAGGGGCACGATGTGACAATATTTGAGGCCTTTCACAAGGGCGGCGGGGTCCTGGTCTACGGGATTCCCGAGTTCAGGCTCCCCAAGGACATCGTGGCCTCGGAGCTGCACTATCTGGAGCGACTGGGGGTCAAATTCGAATACAACGTGGTCGTGGGCAAGACCATGGACGTGGACGAGCTCTTCGACGAGGGCTATGAGGCGGTCTTTATCGGCGTCGGCGCCGGGCTCCCCACCTTTCTCAATCTCCCGGGCGAGAACCTGGTGGGCATCTATTCCGCGAACGAATACCTGACCCGAGCCAACCTGATGAAGGCCTATCTCTTTCCCGACTACGACACGCCCCTGATGCCCGGAAAGAACGTGGTGGTCATCGGGGCGGGCAATGTGGCCATGGACTCGGCCCGCACGGCCCTGCGCATGGGCGCGGACAAGGTCCGCATCGTGTACAGGCGCTCCGAGGCGGA
>CAYNCR010000036.1:9615-15457 GCA_964395575.1 uncultured Desulfohalobiaceae bacterium | reverse complement strand
CTCATCGGGTCATGGGCATGGCAGGGGTTCTGGACTCCGCCCGCTTCCGCACCTTCATCGCAGACGAGCTGGATGTTTCCGTGGAGGACGTGACCGCCTTCGTTCTGGGTGGACACGGGGACAGCATGGTTCCCCTGCCCCGTTTCAGCTCCGTGGGCGGCGTCCCCATTACCGAGCTCTTGAGCGGCGAGCGGATCGAGGAGCTGGTGGACCGCACCCGACAGGGCGGCGGCGAGATCGTGGGCCTGCTCAAGACGGGCAGCGCCTTTTTCGCTCCCTCCGCGGCCGCCGTGCAGATGGCCGAGGCCGTGATCAAGGACAAAAAGCGGATCCTGCCCTGCGCGGCCTACTGCGACAAGGAGTACGGCGTGGGCGGCTACTTCGTCGGCGTTCCCGCCAAGCTGGGAGACGGCGGGGTCAAGCAGGTCATCGAGTTCAATCTCACGGACGAGGAGCGCAAGCAGTTCGAGGGTTCCGTGCAGGGCGTACGGGACCTGGTCCAGACCATTAGCCTGTAGGCGTGTCAGAGGTCAGAGGTCGGAGATCGGAGGTTGGAAGACCGGAAGTCGAAGATCGGTGTCTGAGGCCGAGAGCAGAGGGAAATCAAGCGAGAAGAAAAGGGTGTTGACAGGGGGTCGAGCCGACTGGCGGCTTTCCTCCTCCTGAGCCCGGACATACCCCAGCTTGTATCCAAAAGGGGTCAGCGGGTTTCATGCAAGGAGTTTTGCCATGGCCGAAGGAAAGACGATTCGGCGGATTCTGATCGGCAAGCCCGGCCTGGACGGCCACGACCGCGGGGCCAAGGTCATAGCCAGGGCCCTTCGGGATCACGGATTCGAGGTCATCTATACCGGCATTCGCCGTACCCCGGAGCAGATCGCTGCGGCCGCGGTCCAGGAGGACGTGGACGCCGTGGGACTTTCCCTCCTGTCGGGGGCACATATGGAGCTCTTCCCGGAGGTGGTGAAGCATCTCCAGGAGCGCGGCGCCGGGGATATACCTGTTGTCGGCGGCGGCATCATCCCGGAGGAGGACATGTCCGCTCTGCGGGAAAAGGGCATTCGGAAGGTCTTTACCCCGGGCACGCCCATCCAAGAAATCGTGGACGCCTTTCGCGAGCTCGAACCCGAGGGAGCGTGAGCTAAAGGGCCCACTGCAGCCCGGGAACGGATCTATGGACATCGAGTCAATCATCACCGGAATCGGCGAGCGCAAGAGCCGGGCCATCGCCAGGGCCATATCCCTGGTGGAGGACGGAGCCCCGGAGGCGGAACAGCTCCTGGCCTCCCTGGACGGCGCTTCCATCGAGAAGGCCATGGTAGCCGGCATCACCGGCGCTCCCGGGGCCGGCAAGTCAACCCTCACGGATAAGCTCATCGCTCACTGCCGCAGCCAGAACAGGCGGATCGGAGTGATCGGGGTGGATCCGTCCTCTCCCATCACCGGAGGCGCCATCCACGGGGATCGGGTCCGGATGATGCAGCACGCCCTGGACGAGGAGGTGGTCATCCGGTCCATGGCCACGAGGGGGCGCCTGGGTGGCCTGTGCGCCTCTGCCGGGGCGGTGGCGCGGATCATGGCCGCCAGCGGCTGCGATCCGGTGATTATCGAGACCGTGGGCGTGGGCCAGTCGGAGATGGACATCATCCGCATCGCCGATGTGACAGCCCTGGTTTCCGCTCCGGGACTGGGGGACGACATCCAGGCCCTCAAGGCCGGGCTCCTGGAAGTGGCGGACATTATGGTGGTGAACAAGGCGGACAAGCCCGGCGCGGACATGCTTTCCATGGAGCTCAAGGAGGCGGTCGAGGGTCGCGAGGGCCGCGTCCTGGAGACCGTGGCCTCCAAGGGCGAGGGCATCGCGGAGCTCTTCCGGGCCATGGAGGACGTCTTCCGGAACAACATGACGAGCGGCGAGCGGGACAGGCGCAGACGCGAGGCGCGGCGAGCGGAAGTTGTGGACTGGTCCCTGGAGGTGCTGCGCCCCTATCTGCAGCAAAGGGCCGAGGGAGAGGAAGTCCTTTCCGGCGATCCGCGGAACCGGGCCAGGGCCCTCGTGGACAGCCTGGTGCCACCAGAAGACAGATGACAGAAGACAGAGGACGGGTTTCAGAGGACGGAAGACGGATGGCAGAGGACAGAGAAGCCAAAAGAGATCTCGGAGAGATGAGCTTTCAGCAGCTCCATGAAAAGCGCTTTTCATTCGGTTCCAGATGCGTGCTGACCTCCGATCTCCGACCTCTGACCTCCGATTTCCGACATCCGACCTCCGACCTCTGACCTCTGCAATCTGCCCTCTGCAATCCAAAAAGGAGGAAGGCATGGCGGATCATCCGAACTATCGGGAATGGGAGGAGACGACACTGGGCAAGACGCTGCAGAAGATGCCCGAGCGCAAGGGCGAGTTCAAGACCGTGGGCGGGCTGCAGCTTCCCAGGCTGGCCCTGCCCAAGGAGATCGACGCGGAATATATCCAGAAGCTCGGCTTCCCCGGGGAACATCCCTTCACCCGCGGCGTGCAGCCGACCATGTACCGCTCGCGCCTGTGGACCATGCGGCAGTATGCGGGATTCGCCACCGCCGCGGAGACCAACAAGCGCTACCGCTATCTGCTGGAGCAGGGCCAGACCGGGCTCTCCGTGGCCTTCGACCTGCCCACCCAGATCGGATACGACTCGGATCACAAGATGAGCCGCGGGGAGGTGGGCAAGGTCGGCGTGGCCATCGACTCCCTGGCGGACATGGAGGTCCTCTTCGACCAGATTCCCTTGGACCAGGTCACCACTGCCATGACCATCAATTCCCCCGCGGCGGTGCTTCTGGCCATGTACGTGGCCCTGGGGGAGAAGCAGGGCGTGGATCGGGAGAAGCTCCGCGGCACCCTGCAGAACGACGTGCTCAAGGAGTACGTGGCCCGGGGAACCTTCATCTATCCTCCTCGTCCCAGCCTGCGCATCATCACCGACATCTTCGAGTGGTGCAGCTCCAATACCCCGTCCTTCAACACCATTTCCATCTCCGGGTATCACATCCGCGAGGCGGGCTCCACAGCGGTGCAGGAGATCGCCTTCACCCTGGCCAATGGGCTGGCCTACGTCCAGGCGGCCCTGGACGCGGGCCTGGACATCGACGTCTTCGGTAAGCGCCTTTCCTTCTTCTTTGGCGCGACCACGGACATCATGGAGGAGGTGGCCAAGTTCCGCGCCGCTCGCCGCATGTGGGCCTCGATCATGCGGGACCGTTTCCAGGCGCAGAATCCCCGCAGCTGGATGCTGCGCTTCCACACCCAGACCGCGGGGCACACCCTGACCGCGCAGCAGATCGACAACAACGTGGTCCGGGTGACCCTGCAGGCCCTGGCTGCCGTGCTGGGCGGGACCCAGTCCCTGCACACCAATTCCAAGGACGAGGCCCTGACCCTGCCTACGGAGGACTCCGTGCGCACGGCCCTGCGCACCCAGCAGGTCATCGCCCACGAGTCCGGAGTGCCGGACAGCATCGATCCCCTGGGCGGCTCCTATCTGCTGGAGGAGCTCACCGATCGCATCGAAAACGAGGCCTGGGAGCTCATCCAGAAGATCGAGGACATGGGCGGGGTCATCCCGGCCATCGAGCAGGGCTTCATCCAGCGCCAGATCGACGATGCGGCGTACACTCACCAGCAGGAGGTGGAGAGCAAGGAGCGCATCGTTGTCGGGAGCAACGAGTTCCAGAGCGAAGAGGAGCTCAAGGTGCCGCTGTTACGGATCGACCCCGAGGTGGAGCGGGGCCAGGTTGCCCATGTGCAGAAGGTGCGCTCCGAGCGGGACGAGCAGCAGGTGGAGAAGAGCCTGGCCCATCTGCGCGAGGCCGCCCAAGGCGAGGAAAACGTCATGCCGCCCATTCTGGAGGCGGTGAAGCAGTACGCCACCATCGGCGAGATCTGCGACGTCATGCGCGAAGTCTTCGGGATACACGAGGAATAGTTAGTGATTGGACGCAAACTTACCCATCTACTTCGTCGCTGCAAAATTTTGAAATCCTCATGTATTTGTATACACTGCGGTTTCAAAATTTTTTGCTCCTTGTATATGGGCAAGTTTGCGTCCAATCAAGGTTTTCGGTCAGGCACTAGTTATTGAGGGTCAAAGTTTAAAGTTGAAGCTGAAGAGATGATCTCCAGATCATAACCTATAGCCTTCAACATAATATACTGGATCGAGGTGCCGTATATGACATTGACCGTGCAGGAAAAGATGCGTGAATTGCTGGAGATGGAGGAGGAAATCCTCCAGATGGGCGGAGAAAAGGCGGTGGCCAAGCAGCGGGAGAAGGGCAAGCTCACCGCGAGGGAGCGTCTGGAGCGCTTCTTCGATCAGGGCACCTTCCAGGAGACGGACATGTTCGTCAAGCACCGCTGCACCAATTTCGGCATGGAGGAAGTGGACGTCCCCGCGGAGGGCGTGATCACCGGCTACGGCAAAGTGAACGGCCGCATGGTCTGCGCCTATTCCCAGGATTTCACCTCCCGAGCGGGAAGCCTGGGGGAGATGCACGCCAAAAAGATCACCAAGATCATGGATCTCGCCCTGAAGAGCGGCGTGCCCATGGTGGGGCTCAACGATTCCGGAGGGGCCCGCATTCAGGAGGGCGTGGACGCCCTCTCCGGATACGGGCAGATCTTTTTCCGCAATTCCAACGCCTCCGGGGTGATTCCGCAGATTTCCGCCATCATGGGCCCCACTGCCGGCGGTGCGGTGTATTCCCCGGCCATGACCGATTTCGTCTTCATGGTCAAGAAATCGAGCTATATGTTCATCACCGGACCGGATGTGATCAAGTCCGTGACCGGCGAGGAAGTAACCTTCGAGGATCTGGGCGGGGCCATGGTCCACAACCAGAAGAGCGGCGTGGCCCACTTTGCCTGCGAGAGCGACGAGGACGCTTTGAGCCAGATCCGTGAGCTGCTCGCCTTTTTGCCGTCAAACAACATGGAAGATCCGCCCGTGGAGGCGCCGAGCGACGATCCCTTCCGCGAGATCCCGGATCTGGACGAAATCGTCCCGGACAGCGCCAATCAGGCCTACGACATGAAGAAGGTCATCCAGTCCATCGCTGACAACGGGGAGACCTTCGAGCCCCACGCCCACTACGCCACGAACATGATCACCTGTTTCATCCGCCTCAACGGCTGCCCCGTGGGGGTGATCGCCAATCAGCCCAGCGTGTACGCGGGGTGTCTGGATATCGACGCCTCGGACAAGGCCACCCGTTTCATCCGCTTCTGCGACGCCTTCAACATTCCCTTGCTGACCCTGGCGGACGTGCCCGGATACCTGCCCGGTACGCAGCAGGAGTGGGGCGGAATCATCCGCCACGGGGCCAAGCTGCTCTGGTGCTACTCCGAGGCCACCGTGCCCAAGATGCTCCTGGTTACCCGGAAATCCTACGGGGGGGCCTATCTGGCCATGTGCTCCAAGGATCTGGGCGCGGACATGGTCTTTGCCTGGCCCAGCGCCGAGATCGCGGTCATGGGCGCCAGCGGAGCGGCGAACGTGATCCATCGCAAGGAGATCAAGGAGGCGGAGGACCCCGAAGCCAAGCGGGAGGAAAAGATCAAGGAGTACGAGGAGATATTCTCCAATCCCTATCGCGCCGCGAACAGGGGCTACATCGATGCGGTCATCCAGCCCCGCCAGAGCAGGCGCAGGCTCATCGCCGCCCTGGACATCCTCATCAGCAAGCGCGAGGCCCGCTCGCCCAAGAAGCACGGGAATATCCCCATGTAGGTGCCGGAAGTCGGAGGTCGGATGTCGGAGATCGGTGAGTCGGTGAATCAGGGAGTCAGTGAAATCGGTTGGTC
>CAYNCR010000036.1:0-9605 GCA_964395575.1 uncultured Desulfohalobiaceae bacterium | reverse complement strand
GCCCGCTCGCCCAAGAAGCACGGGAATATCCCCATGTAGGTGCCGGAAGTCGGACGTCGGAGGTCGGATGTCGGAGATCGGTGAGTCGGTGAGTCGGTGAATCAGGGAGTCAGTGAAATCGGTTGGTCGGTGGGCTAGATGTGGGTCGTTGACCCGAAAGGCAAAGATTGGGCTGACTGAGATACTGACCAAACGATACACGGATGCGTTGCCTATCACTTCAACCCCCAACGCAGAATGCAGAACGGGGAACGCGGAACGCCGAAGGAGACGGCTTATGCTGAACAAGATCGATCATCTGGGCATCGCGGTGAAGTCCCTGGACGACGCGGTGGATTTCTACGAAAAGGCCTTGGGCCTGACCTGTCAGGGCGTGGAGGAAGTGGAATCGCAGAAGGTGCGCACCGCGTTCTTCGACGTGGGCGAGACCCATATCGAGCTCCTGGAGCCCACCTCCGAGGAGAGCCCCATCGCCAAGTTCATGGCCAAAAACGGGGAAGGGGTCCATCACGTGGCCTATCAGACCGACGATATCCAGGGCCAGCTCAATCAGGCCCGCGAAGCGGGATGCAAGCTGATCAACGAGGAGCCTGTCGCAGGGGCCGGAGGCAAGAAAGTGGCCTTTCTGCATCCCAAGTCCACGCATGGGGTGTTGACCGAGTTCTGCAGCATTGAAGACTAAAGCGGCGCCGATATTCCGTGCCTTGCGCCAGCGATCGGCAAACCACAGGAGCGAGAGCGCATGAAGATCCACGAATACCAGGCCAAGGAGATTTTTGCCCGCTACGGGATTCCCGTCCCCTCCGGCGGAGCGGCTTTCAGCACTGAGGAGGCTCTCGGCGTGGCGGATGAGCTGGGCCAGTATCCCGTTGTGGTCAAGGCCCAGATCCATGCCGGCGGACGGGGCAAGGGTGGCGGCGTGCAGCTCGCGCATTCGCGGGATGATGTACAGAACCTGGCCTCGAGCATGCTGGGGATGAACCTGGTAACCAACCAGACCGAAGAAAAGGGCCAACCAGTGAAGCGGCTCCTGGTGGAGCAGGGCCTGGATATCGCCCAGGAGCTCTATCTGAGCCTCATTCCGGACCGAAGCGCCGGCAAGATCGCGATTGTGGCCAGCGACGCTGGGGGCGTGGAAATCGAGGAGGTGGCCCGGGAGACCCCGGAGCGCATCGTGACCGTGCACGTGGATCCGCTATTGGGGGTCTATCCCTATCACTGCCGCAAGATCGCCTTCGGCCTCGATCTGCCCGGAGAGGCGCGGAAGGGACTCATGGCCCTGCTCGGACGGGCCTATCGCCTCTTTGTGGACCACGACTGTTCCCTGGTGGAGATCAACCCCCTGGTGGTCACCGCGGAGGAACAGGTTATCGCCCTGGACGCCAAGGCGTCCTTCGACGACAACGGGCTTGTCCGGCACAAGGAGTTGGCCGAGTACCGCGATCCGGACGAGGAGGACCAATTAGAGCGCCAGGCCTCGGAATACGGGCTGAATTACATCAAGATGGAGGGCAATGTGGGGAACATGGTCAATGGCGCGGGCCTGGCCATGGCCACGATGGACCTCATCAAGCAGGCGGGCGCCGAGCCGGCCAACTTCCTGGATGTAGGCGGCGGAGCGAATGCAGAAATGGTGGCGAACGGATTCCGGATCCTTCTGTCCGACGAGAATGTGCGGGTCGTGCTGATCAATATTTTCGGCGGCATCCTTCGCTGCGACGTCCTGGCCCAGGGCGTGATCCAGGCCGCGGAGCAGGTCGGGGTCAATGTACCGATTGTGGTCCGCATGGAAGGGACGAACGTGGACGAGGGCCGGCGGATTCTGTCCGAGTCCGGTCTGGATCTGCGTACCGCCGGCAGCCTTCGGGAGGCTGCGCAGGAGATTGCCGCTATCGCGGGGCAGACCTAGAAAGCGAGTACACGAGCCGAGGCGAAAAGCCGGTCTGGGAGCGACTATGAGCATATACGTGGATGAGAATACCAGGGTTGTTGTGCAGGGGATTACCGGCCGGGAGGGCCGGTTCCACGCCAGGCAGTGCATGGACTACGGGACCTCGGTGGTTGCCGGGGTCACGCCCGGTAAGGGCGGTCAGGAGGTGGAGGGTGTGCCGGTGTACGACACAGTCGCCGAAGCGGCGAAGGAAACCGGCGCCAACTGCAGCCTGATTTTCGTGCCCCCAACATTGGCTGCGGATGCCATTCTGGAAGCCGCGGATGCGGGTATTGAAACCGTGGTGACCATCACCGAGGGCATCCCGGTGCTGGACATGATCCGGGTCAAGACCCATTTGCGGGACAGCACACCCCGTCTGATCGGCCCCAACTGTCCGGGAATCATCAGCCCGGGGCGGTGCAAGGTGGGGATCATGCCCGGACCAATCCACAAGCCGGGCGGGCCCGTGGGCGTGGTCTCGCGCTCCGGGACGCTGACCTACGAGGTGGTGGATCAGCTCACCAAGGAGGACATCGGGCAGAGCACCTGCATCGGCATCGGAGGGGATCCGGTCAACGGAACCAGCTTCTTGGATGTCCTGGACGCCTTTGAGCGGGATCCGGAAACAGCGGCGGTGCTCATGGTGGGCGAGATCGGCGGGGATGCCGAGGAGCGGGCCGCGGAGTACGTGGCGAATCATATGACCAAGCCCGTGGCGGGCTTTATCGCCGGCTTGACCGCCCCGCCCGGGCGCCGCATGGGCCATGCGGGGGCCGTGGTCAGCGGCGGCAGCGGTACCGCCGGGGGAAAGATCGAGGCCATGCGGGAAAACGGGGTGGCTGTCTGCGAGGATCTGGGCAGACTGGGTGCCTGCTGCGCCGATGCCTTCAGTAGGGTCATCTAGGATCGGCTTCGGGGAAACCGGCCCGGATTACTCCGGTTCCCGATCAGCGACGAAACCGGTCCGGTCTGCCCCGGACCGGAAGACAGTCGCCGAATTCATGTTTTGTAAACAGTGTTTGTTTTTGCAATATTTGTGCACGAATCCGACAGGGCGGAACAGGAAAACAAAAAGGAGGGGGAGTTATGACGGATACCTTGTTTACCAGGGATTATGCCCGGATGTGGGAATACGCCAAAAAGGATCCGGTCCGCTTCTGGTCCGAGGCCGCCCAGGCAGCAACCGGGGATATTCACTGGTTCAAGCCGTGGGAGAAGACCTTTGAATGGGACTATCCCACATTCAGTTGGTTCAAGGGGGGCACGACGAACATTTGCTATAACGCCCTGGATCACAAGATCATCAAGGGCCGGGGGGACAAGCCGGCCTTCATCGAGGTGTCCGGCGAGCGCGGCGAGACCCGGACCGTTACCTACAATGAGCTCCTGGACCTGGTGCAGCGATACGCCGCATCCCTGCGCAGCCTGGGCGTGGGCCGCGGAGACCGGGTCATGATCTACATGCCCATGTCCATCGATTCGGCGGCGGCCATGCTGGCCTGCGCCCGGATCGGGGCGATCCATGTGGCGGTGTTCGCGGGCTTTTCCTCCGGGGCCATCGCGGACCGCATCGATCTGACCACCCCCAAGGCGGCCCTGGTCCAGGATCAGGGCTCCAGGGCGGGCAAGCCGGTCTACCTCAAGCAGATGTTCGACAAGGGCGTGCAGACCTCGGAAAAGGGAGTGGAGTCAGTGGCCGTGTTCATTCGGGGCCAGGACAAGCCGGACATGGTGCAGGGCCGTGATCTGACCTGGCAGGAGTTTTTGAAGCAGGGCGAGAAGCACAGTGGCGAGTACGAGGAAATGGAGGCCAACGAACCCCTCTTCATTCTGCCCACCTCGGGCACCACCAAGAAACCCAAGCCCACGCAGCAGTGCCACGGCGGATACCAGGTCTACATCTACTGCATGGCGGACTGGATCTACGGCCGCAAGGCGGACGATGTCTGGTTCTGCACCTCGGACATCGGATGGATCGTGGGCCACAGCTACAATGTGTACGAGCCCCTGCTCTCCGGATGCGCCTCCATCCTGTACGAAGGGACGCCGAACTATCCCAGCCGGGACATGTGGTGGGACCTGATCGAGACCCACAAGGTGTCCGGGGCCTGGTTCTCCCCCACGGCCGCGCGGGCCCTGATGATGCTCGGGGTGGAGGAGGCCCGCAAGCACGACATCTCCTCCGTGGAGCGGGTTTTCTGCGCCGGTGAGGTGCTCAATCCCCCGGTCTGGGAATGGCTCCAGAAGGAGGTCTTCCAGGACAGGATCCCGGTGATGGACCATATGTGGCAGACCGAGTCCTCCGGGCCCATGTTCGCCAATCCTTATGGCCTGGAGACCAAGCCCATCAAGCCGGGTTCGGCCTGCGTTCCCGTGCCGGGCATCGTTCCGGACGTGGTGGACGAGGTCACCGGGCGGAGCCTGCTCCCCGGGGAAAAGGGAACCATGGTGGTGCGCAAGCCCTGGCCCGGTCAGACGCCCACCCTGTACGGCGATTTGACCCACTACAAGAACGAGTACTGGGAAAAGACCATGGGCTCGGCGGGCGCCTACTACTGCGGCGACGCGGCGAGTGTGGACACGGACGGGTACGTCTGGTTCACCGGGCGCTCCGACGAGGTGATCAAGATCTCCGACCACCGTATCGGGACCATTGAGGTGGAGAACGCCCTGGTCAAGCATCCCGCGGTGGGCGAGGCCGCTGTCGCGGGCGTGCCCGATGAGATGAAGGGTCAGGTCTGCCTGGGCTTCGTGGTCCTGCGCAGCGGCTACGATCCCTCGCCGGAGCTGGAGAAGGAGATCCTGCAGCACGTGCGGGACACCATGGGCCCTGTCGTGGTCTTCAGGGGCATCGAGTTCGTCAATATGCTGCCCAAGACCCGGAGCGGCAAGATCATGCGGCGCGTGTTGAACAAGGCCTACAGCGGCGAGGATCTGGGCGATCTCTCCACCATCGAGGATGAATCCTCGGTGGAGGAAGTCAAGAAGGCTGTACAGCGAATGGAGAACAAATAAAAGCTACGAACTTGCAATTTATTTCTGAATATGGGATATTTCAATATGATACATTAAGCTAAAAAAGTAATGGATTTGAATAGACCTCGAGGCAAGAATGACTTTTCTGTTGCGTCGAGATGAATGACTTACCAAAAAGCAGACAGGGTTTGTACGTTTTTCAAACCGCTGTCTGCTTTTTTTTGGATTAATTTTTTGACCATTTTCTATTGACTTGTTGAGTTATTTCGTTAGGATTGAATCAAACATATATTTTTTCAATAAAAATGGATGGCATGTATGAGCGATATTCCACAGAAGCTTCAAAGAAAGCGCAAGGATCTCTACGCAGAGGCCGAGCCCAGCGGATTCGGTGAACGCCGGACGGAATTCGCCGGCATGGGACGCAAGACAGGCAATCAGTATGGCAAGCAGCGGGAAGTGGTGTGCGTGGAGGCCTGCCGCACGCCCTACGGCAGGCTCGGCGGAGGGCTCAAGCAATACGACGCCCCGGAGCTGGGCGCGCTGGCCATTCAGGAGGTCCTGCGCCGGATGGACGGAGCCGTGGCTCCCGAGTACGTGGACTACGCGATTATGGGTCAGGTGGTGACCGCAGGCTGCGGACAGGTGCCCAGCCGCCAGGCGGCCATCCTTGCCGGGTTGCCGGAGTCCGTGCCCAGCATCACCGTGAACAAGGTCTGTTCCTCGGGGATCAAGACCGTGGATCTGGCGGTTCAGATGATCCTGCTGGGAAGGGCGGAGATCGCCGTCGCGGGAGGGCAGGAGAGCATGACCAACTGCCCTTATGCCCTGCCCCAGATGCGCTTCGGTCAGCGCATGGCCATGCCGGACGCCCAGGTTTTCGACCTCATGGTCCACGACGGGCTGTGGGATCCCTTCTACGACCGGCACATGGCCCTGCACGGCTCGGAGACGAGTGACGAGTTCGGGTTTACCAGACAGGACAACGACGAATGGGCCCTGCGCTCGCAGCAGGCGGCGGCTCGGGCCATGGAGCAGGGACGCCTCGAGGCCGAGATCTTCCCCGTGGAGATCAAATCGGGCAAAACGACGGATGTGCTGTCTCGCGACGAGCAGCCCAGACCGGACACAACCCTTGAAGGCCTGGCCAAGCTGCCCCCGGTGTTCAATCACACCAGCCGGGTCACCGGCCAGGGCGGTTCCATTACCGCGGGCAACGCGCCGGGGGTGAACGACGGGGGTGACGTCTGCCTCATGATGAGCAGAGAGAAGGCGCGGGAAATCGGGGCCAAGCCCCTGTTTCGGGTGATCGACTACGCGGAGGTTTCCCAGCAGACCAAGGATATCGCCACCGTGCCCGGGCTGGCCATTAGCAAGGTGCTCGAGCAGAACGGAATGGGCGTCGAGGACGTGGATCTCATCGAGATCAACGAGGCCTTTTCCGCGGTCACCCTGATCAGCACCCGCAGCATCCTGGGGCTTTCCCCGGATCAGGCGGAGGCCAAGGTCAATGTCAACGGCGGGGCCATTGCCTACGGGCATCCCATCGGCGCAACAGGGGCCCGCATCGTGATGACCCTGGCCTATGAGCTCAGACGTCGCGGCGGCGGCATCGGGGTGTGCGGCATCTGTTCCGGGCTGGCCCAGGGGGATGCCATGCTGATCCGGGTCGACGGCTAGCAGGGCGAGTTCAGTGTCTGGCCTGCATTTGTCCCCAAACGAGAGGAGGTTTTGGAGATGGCGATCAAGAACATCATGGTCGTAGGGGCCGGACAGATGGGCAGCGGCATCGCTCAGGTCGCGGCCCAGACGGGATATTCAGTTGTGCTTCACGACATCAGCGACGAGCTGGTCCAGAAGGGGCTCTCCGGAATCACCAAGCAGCTGGACAAGGCGGTGGGCAAGGAAAAGATCTCCCAGGCGGATCGCGACGCCGCCCTGGGGCGGATCCAGACCACCACGAGCCTGGAGGCTGTGAAGGATAGAGACCTCGTGGTCGAGGCAGTGGTGGAGAAAATGGAGGTCAAGGCCAAGGTTTTCGGGGAGCTGGATCAGAATGCCCCCGCATCGGCGATCCTGGCCACCAACACCTCCTCCCTGCCCATCACCCGCATCGGCGCGTCCACGAACCGGCCGAGCCGGGTAATCGGGATGCACTTCATGAACCCGGTGCCGGTGATGAAGCTCGTGGAGGTCATCAACGGCCTGGCCACCGATCCCGAGGTGACCGCGACGGTCAATGAGGTGGCGGAGAACCTGGGCAAGGTGCCGGTGGAATGCCGCGACGTGCCGGGCTTTGTCTCCAACCGGGTGCTCATGGTCATGATCAACGAGGCGATCTGGGAGCTCTACGAGGGCGTCGCCTCGGTGGAGGGCATCGACAGCATCATGAAAATGGGGATGAACCACCCCATGGGGCCGCTGGCCCTGGCCGACCTCATCGGTCTGGATACCGTGCTGTCCATCATGAACGTGCTTCTGGAGGGGTACAACGATCCCAAGTACAGGCCCGCGCCGCTGCTTCGGTCCTATGTGGACGCCGGCTGGCTGGGCCGCAAGGCAGGACGCGGATTCTACAGCTACAGTTAGCCGAAAGGCGACAGGGCCAAAATCGGAGACAGGCCCTCGGTAACGGGCTCTGGATTCAATCTCATAAGAACGAACCGCCAAGACGCTGAAGACGTTCAGGAAAAAGCTACCCTTTGCCGTGTTACGGCAAAGGAAAAGGGCTATGCCTTTGTCAGCCCATCTCCTTTCCCGGCGTTATCCGTTATCCTTGGCGCCTTGGCGGTTCAAAGAAACCTGAGGGATGCTATGTATTTTTCCAAGGAGCTCCTGGATTCCTCCAGCAGCCTGAGAAAGAAATGGGAGGACGAGGTCCGGCGTGTGGTGGAGAAGTACGGGGAGCGGGACAAGCGCTTCACCACCGTCTCCGACCATCCCATCCAAAGGACCTATGATCCCCTGGACATCCAGGACACGGATTTCGAGAAGGATATCAGCTATCCCGGTGTCTATCCCTATACCCGGGGGATCCACTCCACCGGCTACAGGGGCAGGCTCTGGACCTATCGCATGTTCTCCGGGATGGGCACGGCCAAGGATACCAACGAGCGCTGGCACATGCTGCTCAAGCAGGGCCAGACCGGCCTGAGCACCGCTTTCGACTTCCCCACCCTCATGGGGTACGACACGGACGACCCCCACGCAGAGGGCGAATGCGGCCGCTGCGGTGTGGCCATCGACACCCTGGAGGACTTCAAGATCCTGGTGGATAACATTCCGCTGGATCAGGTGACCACCTCCATGACCATCAACCCCCCGGCCACGGTGATGTGGGCCATGTACTGCGCCTGCGCCCAGGAGCAGGGGGTGTCGCTGGACAAGATCGGTGGCACCATCCAGAACGACATGCTCAAGGAGTTCATCGCCCAAAAAACCTTCATGCTGCCCCCGGAGCCCTCCATTAAGCTGATCAGCGACACGGTGGAGTTCGGGGCCAAGCATGTCCCCAAATGGAACACCATAAGCATCAGCGGGTACCACATCCGGGAGGCCGGATCCACTGCCGCGCAGGAGCTCGCCTTCACCCTGCGCGACGGCATGGCCTACGTGGAGGACGTGATGGAGCGCAAGGGGATGCATCCCGACGAGTTCGCTCCCAGGCTGTCCTTCTTCTTCAACTCCCACATCGACTTCTTCGAGGAGATTGCCAAGATGCGCGCGGCGCGCCGCATTTGGGCCAAGGTCATGCGGGAGCGCTACAAGGCGGAAGATCCGAGGTCCTGGTGGCTCCGCTTCCATACCCAGACCGCGGGCTGCTCCCTGACGGCGCAGCAGCCGTACAACAACGTGGTCCGCACGGCCACTGAGGCCCTGTCCGCGGTCCTGGGCGGCACCCAGTCCCTGCACACCAACTCCCTGGACGAGGTCTACTGCCTGCCCACGGACCACTCGGTTCAGATCGCCCTGCGCACACAGCAGATTATCGGCGAAGAGACCGGGGTGGACAATACCGTGGACCCGCTGGGCGGCTCCTATTTCGTGGAGAAGCTGACCAACGAGATGGAGGAGGCCGCCTGGGAGTACATCGAGAAGATTGACGAGATGGGCGGCATGCTCGCGGCCATCGATCGGGGCTATCCCCAGATGGAGATCGCGGACGCGGCGTTTCGCTATCAGCACCAGATCGAGTCCGGGGACAAGACCCTGGTGGGGGTGAACAAATACGTCACGGAAGAAGAGGGAGAGTGTCCCCTGCTGGATATCGACGAGGAGGTGGAGCGCTCCCAGCTGGAGCGGCTGCAGGGGGTGCGCAAAAACCGCGAGGAAAGCGCGGTGAAGAAGTCCCTGGACGAGCTGCGCACCGCCTGCCGGAAGGGGGACAACGTCATGCCCCATTGCATCGAGGCGGTTCGGAACCAGGCCACGGAGCAGGAGATCTGCGACGTCTATCGCGAGGTCTACGGCGAGTATCGGGATCCGGGGCTTTTTTAGTTCAACGTTCCCCGTTCTCCGTTCAGGGTTACTGGTTCCCAGTTCAACGTTTCGGGGACTGGGGTTCGAATGTTCGATTGAAAATTCAAGCTTACCATTTTTGGGTGTAACTATTCAGCACTTTGCCGAACCGTAAGCCGACATGGGGCATTTTGACTCATGCAGCTCCGACTCTGGATTTTCTAACGCTCGCCACGTG
>CAYNCR010000035.1:0-15549 GCA_964395575.1 uncultured Desulfohalobiaceae bacterium | reverse complement strand
CCTCGGAGTGGTCCTCGTTGGCCCCGATTCCCTGGCTGAAGTGCCAGCAGCGGGGACACTTGTCCCCGGAGGCGGGCTCCACGCCCACTGCCAGGCCCTTGATCTCCTCGCTACGGTAGATGCCCTCCGGGGCCTTCTGCAGCGAATCGAGCTCCATCTGGGAAACGATGCACAGCTCCGGAAGGGTGGATTCTGCGTGCTGCAGCCGGGGCAGGAGCTCTTCATCCGCGTACAGGGTCACTCGGCAGTCCAGGGAGTGACCCACTGTCCCCTCCCTGCGTACGGGTTCCACCGCCTTGCTCACCTCGCCGCGAAGGGTGAGAAGCAAATCCCAGAAGCGTTTTTCCTGCCCATCCATGGGCGGGTCCGCCTCGGGCATCCTGAGCCCGAAGACGGTGGACACGCCCGGCCTCAGGGCCTGGGGAAGGTTGTTGTGGGCCTCCTCCGCGGTGAAGCTGAGGATGGGAGCCATATCCCGCAGAAGCAGAAGCAGGACGCGATAGAGGGCGCTCTGGGCGGAGCGCCGTTGCAGGCTGTCCCGGTGCGAGACGTAGAGACGGTCCTTGAGGACGTCCAGGTAGAAGGCGCTCAGCTCGGTGACGCAGATGCCGTGCAGGGTGTGAAAGACCTTGTGCAGCTCGAAGGAACGGTACGCATTCAGGATGTACTGGTGCCGGTCCTGGATGAGCTGCAGGGCGTAGCGGTCCATGGGCAGCATGTTCTCCGGGCTCACGTCGCTTCGGGCCGGATCGAAGTCCGAGAGGTTGCCCAGGATGAAGCGGCAGGTGTTCCGGATGCGGCGGTAGTTGTCCACCAGCTGGCTCAGGATCTCCTGGGAGATGCGCATGTCCTCCTGGTAGTTCTCCGAGGCGGTCCAGATGCGCAGGATCTCCGCGCCGTACTGCTCGATGATCTCCTGGGGGGCGATGACGTTGCCCATGGACTTGGACATCTTCTTCCCCTCGCCGTCCACGACGAAGCCGTGGGTCAAAACGCTCTCGTAGGGCGCGGTGTTCCGGGTCCCCACGGAGGCGAGCAGGGAGCTGTGGAACCATCCCCTGTGCTGGTCCGAGCCCTCCAGGTAGAGGCTCGCGGGGAAGCCGCACTCTGGGCGCTTTTCCAGGACCGCGGCGAAGCTGGTCCCGGAGTCGAACCATACGTCCAGGATGTCCGATTCCTTGGAGAAATTTTCCCCGCCGCAGTGCTGGCAGGTGAGCCCCTCCGGGGCGAGATCGGCCGCATCCGCCTCGAACCAGTAGTCCGCGCCGCGGGGGTGCTCCGCGAATTGGGCCACGACGGCATCGGCCCAGTCCGGATCGTAGTACGCCTCGCCGCACCCGTTGCAGATCAGGGCCACGATGGGAACGCCCCAGGCCCGCTGGCGCGAGATGCACCAGTCCGGGCGGTTTGCCACCATGCTGCCGATCCGCTCCTTGCCCCAGGCCGGAATCCACTGTACCCGCTCGATCTCCTTGAGGGCGCTGTCCCGCAGCCCGGTGCGGTCCATGGAGATGAACCACTGGGTCGTGGCCCGGAAAATGACCGGCTTCTTGCAGCGCCAGCAGTGGGGATAGGAGTGCTCCATCCGGGAATGGGCCAGGAGATGGCCCTCGTCGCTGAGGGCCTGGATGATGTCCGGGTCCGCCTGAAAGACGTTCTTGCCGGCGAAGCTGCCCACCTCGTCGAAGAATCGCCCCAGATCGTCCAGGGGGGCGTAGATGGAGAGGCCGTACTTGCGGCCGGTCTCGTAGTCCTCCTGCCCGTGCCCCGGAGCGGTGTGCACGCAGCCCGTGCCGGTCTCCAGGGCCACATACTCGGCCTGCACGAAGCGGGAGGCCCGGTCGTACAGGGGGTGACGCGCCTCGAATCCGTCCAGTTCGCTCCCGCGGAAGCGCTCCACAACCTGCGGATCGCTCCAGCCGAATCGCTCGGCGCATTCGGACAGGAGCTTTTCCGCGAGGATGTAGACCTCGCTACCGGCCCGGACCAGGACGTAGTCGTATTCCGGGTGCAGGGCGATGGCCAGGTTGGCCGGGATGGTCCAGGGGGTTGTGGTCCAGATCAGGGCGTAGACACTATTGCCCTGGACCTGGGGGAAGCGCTGGAAAAACTCGGGCTGGGTCACGGGGAACCGGACGTAGATGGAGGGCGAGGTACGGTTGTGGTATTCTACCTCCGCCTCCGCAAGAGCGGTCTGGCAGGAGGGGCACCAGTGGATGGGCTTCTTGCGGCGCTCCACGGCGCCGGTCCGGACGAAGCGGACGAACTCCCCGGCGATGCTGGCCTGATACTCCGGGGTCATGGTCAGATAGGGCTCGCCCCAGGTGCCAAAGGCGGCGAGCCGCTTGAATTCCTCCCGCTGGACATCCAAATACTTCAGGGCATACTCCCGACATCGCTTGCGGATGTCCAGGGCGTTCGCGCCGCCCTCCTCGGATTCCTGCTCCTGCTCCACCTTGAGCTCGATGGGCAGGCCGTGGCAGTCCCACCCGGGCACGTATTCCGCCTTGTACCCGAGCATGTTGCGGGACTTGACGATGATGTCCTTGAGGATCTTGTTCGTGGCCGTGCCCAGATGGATGTGGCCGTTGGCGTAGGGAGGGCCGTCGTGCAGGACGAACCGGGGCGCGTCCTCCTTGCCCTCGATCATCCTGGAATAGGCGTCGACCTCCTCCCATTGCTCCAGGATACGGGGCTCGCTCTTGGGGAGCTTGGCCCGCATGGGAAAGCTTGTTTTGGGGAGATTGAGGGTGTCCTTGTAGTTGGTCATGGCTGAACGCGCTCCTTTAATGATGCCAGATGTCAGACGTCGGATGTCGGATGTCAGATGTCGGACGTCGGACGTCAGATGTCGGATATCGGAGGTCAGTTATCGGTTATCAGTTGTCAGTTATCCGAGCTGAGCTTCGAACAACCTGAAACCGTGGCACTTTCTTAACTGCAAAACGTGACCAAGGGAAAACGCTGAACCCTGAACAGGGAACGGCGAACGGGGCACGCAGAACGGGGAACGGGGAACGCTCATTCGAGCTGCGGAATCAGGGTCTCCAGGAGGCGCCCCAGGTCCTGTCCGGTGCGCTCCGCCTGCGCCACAACGGCCTCAAAGGAGGTTTCCTCCATGCAGTCCGGGAGGTTCTTGTTGGTCAGGCAGGAGAGCCCCAGGACCTCCAGGCCCATGTGCCTGGCCGCGATGGCCTCGATAACGGTGGACATGCCCACCGCGTCCCCGCCCATGAGGCGAAAGGCGCGGGTTTCCGCGGGCGTCTCCAGGCTGGGGCCCATGACGCCGACGTAGGTCCCGCGCTCCAGCCGCAGGCCGCAGGCGGTGCCCGCGGAAAGGGCCGCCTCCTGCAGGGAGGGGTGATAGACCTGGCTCATGTCCGGGAAACGCGGACCCCAGTCCTGGACATTCCGTCCGCGCAATGGATTGTGTCCGGTCATGTTCATGTGGTCGGACAAGACCATGATGCTGCCCACGGAGAACTCCGGGTTGATCGCTCCGGAGGCGTTGCTCAAAACAACCCGCTTCACTCCCAGCATGCCCAGGGTCCGGATTCCGGTGCAGACCTCCTCCGGGCTGAAGCCTTCGTAGAGATGGAAGCGCCCCTGGAGGATCCAGACGGGGACGGACCCGATCATGGCGTAGGCCAGCCTGCCTGTGTGGGTCTCCACGGTGGATTGCGGAAAGCCGGGAATGTCTGTATAAGAAAGGGTTGATGCCCCTTGCAGTCTCTCCACCCAATCCCCGAGGCCGGTGCCCAGCACGATCCCCGTCTCCGGGAGGCTTGGGGGGTTGATTCGCGAGCGGATGGCGGCGAGGGCGTCGTGATAGCCCCGCGGTATTTCCTGTTGCATGGCGTGTTTCCTCGCGCTCTGGTTCGGTGCAAACGGCCCGAATGTAGCGAGGAATCGGGAATTTTGCAACGTGTTCCCCGAGCCCGAGGAGCGCGGCGTTGAGCCCCGGTTGCTCGGGACGCTGCGATCGGCCCGGGATACCCGGTTTCAAGGGCTTCGGGGCAAAGAAGAAACCATAAAGGAGCTGGTTATGGCTGGGACTTACAATAGGGCCATCATTATCGGACGGCTGGGTCGGGATCCGGACCTGCGCTACACCCAGGGCGGCACGCCTGTGGCGAACATGTCCCTGGCTACGGACGAGACGTATACCGACCGGGAAGGGAACCGCCAAAAGCGGACGGAGTGGCACAAGGTGGTTGTCTGGAACAGGCAGGCGGAGACGGTGGCCAACTATCTGGGCAAGGGGAGGATGGCCCTTGTCGAAGGCACGCTCCAGACCAACAAATGGCAGGACAATCAGGGACAGAACCGTGCCATCACCGAAATAAAGGCCCAGAGGGTAGTCTTCATGGACAGCCAGCAGAACGATATGGCCGCCCGCGCTCCAGGCTCGGGAGGTGGATCCGGGGACGATCCCTTTTCCTTTTCCGAAGAAAGCCCCGATGATCAAGGGCCGGTCTTTCCCTCGGAGGCGGGATCCATGGACGACGCCCCGTTCTAGGTAGTGATTGGATGGAAACTCACCCATCTCCTTCGTCGCTGCAAAATTTTGAAATCCTCATGTATTAATATACACTGCGGTTTCAAAATGTATTGCTCCTTGTATCTGGGTAAGTTTCCATCCAATCACGGTTTTCGGTCAGGTAATAGCTAGACGGGTCCTTTCCCTAGGTTAGTTGCCGCTCAGAGAGGGCTCCGTCCGGCTGTTCCGCGAAGAAACGGGTCCTGCCGGGCGAGCCCGGGGCATTCGTCGGAGCGGCTACTCGCTCGCGACCTGGATTTCCAGCTCGTGGATATTGAGCTCCTTGAGCTTGTCCAGCTGTTCCTGGGTCAGGTTTTCCTGCAGGAACTGCTTGAGCTCGTCCCAGTTGGTCTTTTTGAGCAGGACGCCGTTGTCCCCGTTCAAAAAGGAGAGAATCTGCTGCTGAACGTCTTCCTGGTTTTCCTCGGTCATAAGGGCTCCTTTATGTCAGAGGTCAGAGATCGGAGGTCGGATGTCGGAGATCGGAAACCGGATGATTGGAATCCGCTATCCGAGCTGACATCCCGACTCCCTGAAAACTTGGCACGCTGCCTTTTGAAAGCTTTACGGTTTGACCGGCAATCCCGGAACCGTGGACAGATCGGGATCTCCCGAACTTTGAACGGGGAACCCGAACAACCAGCCCTGTGTAGTAGATCCCGGGACGCGTGTCCAGTTCGGTTGTTTTTTACCTGTTTCCAAGCAGCCCTGTGAACACGCATGGGGCAGGCCGCCCCCAAGATAATAACGGGCTGCTGAAAAGGACTTGTTCAACAGCCTGTTAACGCCCGTCCTTTTGAAACGTACCCGCCGCGTAACCCAACTCCTTTAACCTCGAGCTCTTAACCCCGAACTGGGAACCCTGAACGCAGAACGGGGAACGCAGAACGCTACACCTCGAAGAGCATCTCCAGATCGTCTCTGGTCAGCGACTTCCACTGGTCCTGGCCGGGGATGATGGCGTCCGCCACTCCCTGTTTCTCCTGCTGCAGCTTGAGGATCTTCTCCTCCACGGTGTTCTCGCAGATCATCTTGTAGGAGAAGACCTTCTTGGTCTGCCCGATGCGGTGGGTGCGGTCGGTGGCCTGGTTTTCCACCGCCGGGTTCCACCAGGGATCGTAGTGGATCACGTAGTCCGCCGCGGTCAGGTTGAGGCCGGTGCCGCCGGCCTTGAGGGAGATGAGGAAGATGGGCACGCTGGGATCGTTGTTGAAGCGCTCCACCTGCTCGTAGCGATCCTTGCTCGATCCGTCCAGATAGGCGTAGGGGATCTCGTTCATCTTGAGCCAGGAGCGGATGATCTGCAGCATCTGCACGAACTGGGAGAAGACGAGGACCTTGTGCCCGTCCTCGATGATCCCGGAGGTCAGCTCCTTGAAGGCCTCGAACTTGCCCGAGGGCAGGTTCGTGTTCACTCCGGGCATGTCCAGCTTGAGCAGCCTGGGGTGGCAGCAGATCTGGCGCAGCTTGAGCAGGGCGTCCAGGATGGACATCTGGCTCTGGGCGATGCCCTGTTCCTCCACCTTCTGCAGGACCTGCTCCTTGAGCTTCTTGGCCAGGGAGGCGTAGAGCTCCTGCTGCTCGTCCACCAGGCCTGCGTAGTGGACGTTCTCCACCTTGGGCGGCAGCTCCTTGACCACGTCCGTCTTCTTGCGGCGCAGGATAAAGGGCCGGACCCTGGCGCGCAGGGTCTCCATGGTTTCCTCGTCCCCGTCCTTGATGGGCTTGACGAAGCCCTTCTGGAAGGCGTTCTGCGAGCCCAGAAATCCG
Source organism: uncultured Desulfohalobiaceae bacterium (assembly GCA_964395575.1). GTDB lineage: Bacteria > Desulfobacterota > Desulfovibrionia > Desulfovibrionales > Desulfothermaceae > JAIPDU01. The sequence goes on along the minus strand of CAYNCR010000035.1, from coordinate 9,239 downwards.
GGCATGAGGAACTCGAACAGGGACCACAGCTCCAGGAGGTTGTTCTCGATGGGGGTTCCGGAGAGGCAGACCCGGAACTTGGCCCCCACCTTGCGCACGGAGCGCGCGGTGATGGTGTTGGGGTTCTTGATGTTCTGGGCCTCGTCCAGGATGACGCAGTTGTAGTCGTGCTTGTTCAGCTCCTCCAGATCGCGGCGGAGCAGGGCATAGGTGGTGATCACGATGTCGCTGTCCGGGATCTCCTTGAACAGGTGCTCCCTGCGGGAGCCGTAGATGAGCAGCTGCTTCATCCCGGGGACGAACTTCTCCACCTCCTTCTGCCAGTTGGGCAGCACCGAGGTGGGGACCACGATGAGGTTGGTCCCGCCGGCGCCGCGCTCCTTCATGTACTGCAATAGCGCCAGGATCTGCACGGTTTTGCCCAGGCCCATCTCGTCGGCGAGGATGCCTCCGAAGCCGTATTCCTTGAGGAAGTTCAGAAAGCTCAGCCCCTGGGCCTGGTAGGGCCGCAGCGTTGCGTTGATTCCATGGGGCGCGGAGATCTGCTCGATCTCCTTGAAGTCGCTGATCTTGCTCCGGAGCTTGTCCCAGAAGGAGTCCGTCCGCGCCTCGGGCACGTCGCTGATCAGTTTTTCAATGGAGGGCGCCTCGAACTTCTTGAACCTCTTTTTGGGCGGCTTTTCCGGATCCATTCCCAGGGTCCGCAGCTTGTGCTGGAGCTTGCGCAGCCAGCTGTCCGGCAGGCTGGTGTAGGAGCCGTCCTTGAGCTGGACGTAGCGCTTGCCCTGGGTCCAGGCCTTCCAGATCTTCTCGATGGGGACGGAGATGTCCTCGTACTCCACGTTGATGTTCAGATCGAACCAGTCGCCGTTCTCCTCGTCCTCCTCCACGTCGGCGACGACCTTGGGGCTGGTGTGCCGGACCTTGTAGCGGGAGAGGTTCTTTTCCCCATAAACCCGGTAGGTCTGCACCAGCTGGGGATAGGAGTCCAGCAGGAAGGTGATGGCCTCTTCCGGCTCCAGGAACCAGATGGCGTTGTTCCTGGGCTTGAAGCTCATTTCCCGGAGCTCCTGGAGCAGGGCCTCCTCCTTGGCCTGATCCCGGCGCAGGAGGAAGGAGCGGCCCTCGAACTGGTAGCTGCCGGTCTGCAGCTCCGGGTTGGGGCCGTCCATGGGGATCTCTCCGTGCTCCGTCTCGTAGATGTTCTGGATCTCCAGGGTCAGGAGGCTGCCTTCCTCGTTGAGGAAGAGCTTGGGGTCGTACCGGGCGGGCACGAAAATGGGCTTCATCCGCTCCAGGAAGTCATCCTGGCCGTAGAGGCTGGAGCTGGGGATCTTGGTCCAGACCCGGTCCAGGAATTCGGAAAGCTCGGAGTGGGGCACCAGCGGCGGGTCGTTGACCAGCTGCTGAATGAGCCCGCTGTCCAGGGCGCTCAGCACGGGGTAGAAATTGTTCCGCCACAGCACCCACAGGGGGAGGTTCCCGTAGAAGAAGACCTCCTCGCCGGTGAGGGAGACCGGGGTCTTGTCCTCCTGGCTGAGCAGGAGCTCGAAGCTGAGCCCCTGTTCCGTGATCTGGGGCTTGAGCTGGCAGCGCAGGCTTTTGGGGACGATGCTGACGGGCTTGTCCGTGTCTCCCCAGAACATGAAGTGCTCGTTGCGGATGGACCAGAGGAACCAGCTGATCAACCCGGAGGGGATCTCCATGCGCTGGCCCATATAGTCCATGTACTTGCCCACCTGGAAGGCAACCTGGGGCAGCTCCGGAGAGAGCTCGCACCATTCCGGATGGTTGGTCAATTGCTCAAAGCTGATCGGATTCTGGATCTTGGACAGCCCGGTCTTGTTCTGGCGCACTCGGTACACGGCCACCTGCAGCCTCTGGGGCTCGGGGTAGAAGCGGAAGAGGAGATAGGTGTGACCCGCCTCGGGCTCGGGAGTGGTGGCAAAGAAGCTCCGGAAGCTGTTTCGCCAGTCCGTTCGCTGCGCAGGGGCCTTGCCCTCGGATTCGTACTCCTCCAGGGAGGAGCGGAGGTAGAGCATCGTGGCCCCGACATGGGGGCAGACGCCGGAGAAGGAGTCGGGGCAGTTGCAGAAGTAGTTGACTGTCGACTCCTGGAGATTGATCCCGATTTCCGGATTGTATACCTGGAATTCCTCGCCCTGGATCTTGCTGTCGATGTCCCAGTAGGAGTCCCGCTTGATCAGATCCAGCTTGTCCACTCCGTGACTGGAGAGGATATCCCTGGACGCCTCGAGGATGTATTCGGGGAGGTTTTCCTCGAGGAATTCGTTTATGGTTTCGATAGCTTGGGTGTCCATGGCCTTTTGACCGCTGTTATTCTGGTTTTCTGCTTGGATCGGTTGATCAGCATTATATAACACTAACTTTTCCCCGTGGTTTTGCAAATGCGTTTTCGTGATGCACACAGGTCGTCATCACTCGTCCAGATAAAAAAGGTCCTCTCAAAAGGTATGATTGGGCGCTCGCTCAGTACTTGGTTCAATCGGATATTCCATGGAACAAATATCGGCTGCTGATCCCTTGGACTTGAGAGCGGGCGAGGTCACGAGGAACGGGAAAAGGGCCATCATCGATCTTGTTCGACAGGGCCCAGTCGTTCCCTTTCATTGCCCTCGCTCGGCTGCACACGGTATGCAGTGTCGAAACCAGGGATGAGCGGTGCAGGAGGAATTGAAGGCGCTAGCGGGTGCGTTTGTCGAGGTGATTTGCCGGTTGTTGCGCGTCTCTCCTTTTTATGCTCTGAATGAGCGCCGGAGCTCGAGGAATCGATCGAGCAGACCTTCTCGGTGCAGGGTTGAAATGACGTATAAACAACATAATTATATAATACAAATTCTTGTTCTTGACAAGAGCTTGTATTCATCTGGAAAGGAGCTCCCCTTTTCTTTTCCCAAAAAACAAAAAAGTGGTGATATAATCTGCTGATTTTTCCTGCTTCTGTTTTTGCTCCAAGAAGAAGAGCAGCTCGTTGGCATCCGCCAAATTTCTTTGCCGAATACCAACGAGCTGTCTGACATATCAGGTCGATGCCAAAGGAATTGGCCTTTTTCCCCGGCAAAAAGGCTTTTTCAAGGACTTATCCACAGGCCCTCCTGCTTGTTTTTTGGGAGGAAAATGATTAGTATTTCAAGTGTGAGGGGTTGAAGAATCCATCGATTTTTCAGTGTGTAGACTTTGTCAATGACTTGAAAAGAGAGTCGCAGGCTTTTTGTGTATGTCCTCCCATGGCGAATACGAAATGGAAAAGCTCCAGATAGGCCAGGAGTCCGAGCAGGGCAAGACGGTCCGGATCAACGACATCCTGGACAGGGTCTCGGAGTTTCTGAGCAGCACGGATCAGGCCCTGATTCAGAAGGCCTATGTCTTTTCCGCGGCCAAGCATTCCGGACAAGTGCGGCTTTCCGGAGAGCCCTATCTGTCCCATCCCCTGGAGGTGGCTGACTATCTGGCCCAAATGCGTCTGGACGCTTCCACGATTGCCAGCGGTCTCCTCCATGATACCATGGAGGACACGGATGTTGGCAAGGAGGAATTAAAGGAGCATTTCGGCGAGGAAGTGGCTGAGATCGTGGACGGCGTGACCAAGATCGGGCAGGTGACCTTCAACTCCAAGGAGGAGGCCAAGGCGGAAAACATCCGGAAGATGATCCTGGCCATGGCCCGGGATATCCGGGTGATCCTGGTTAAGCTCGCGGACAGGCTGCACAACGTGAGCACCCTGGGGGCCCAGGGAGTGACCAAGAGACGGCTCATCGCCCAGGAGACGCTGGACATCTATTCCCCCATAGCCCACAGGCTGGGTCTGTATTGGATCAAGGTGGAGCTGGATGACCTGAGCTTGAAGCATCTCAAGCCGGATATCTATAACCGCATCGAAAAGGGGATCCAGGAGGACCGTACCCTGGGCCAGGACTACGTGGACCAGGTCACCGGGGCCTTGCAGGATCTCATGGACCGCAACGAGATCACCGGGCGGGTCAGCGGCAGACAAAAGCATATCTACAGCATCTATCACAAGATGCAGCGCCAGAACCTCGATCTGAGCCAGGTCTACGACCTGATCGCCTTTCGGGTCATTGTGGAGTCCATTCGGGACTGCTACGCCATGCTCGGGCTGATCCATTCCATGTGGCAGCCGGTCCCCGGTCGGTTCAAGGACTACATCTCCATGCCCAAGGCCAACCTTTACCAGAGCCTGCACACAACGGTTGTCGGCCCCGAGGGCGAGCATATCGAGATCCAGATCCGCACCGAGGAGATGCACCAGATTGCGGAACACGGCGTGGCGGCGCACTGGAAGTACAAGGACGGAACGACCATCGTGCCCAAGGACGAGGACCGCTTCAGCTGGATCCGGCGCATCCTGGACTGGGAGCACGAGATGAAGGATCCCCGCGAGTTCATGGCTTCGCTCAAGGTGGACCTCTTTCAGGACGAGGTCTACGTCTTCACTCCCAAGGGCGAGGTGCTCGAGCTTCCCGTGGGGGCCACGCCCGTGGACTTCGCCTACCAGATTCACACCGAGGTGGGGGACCGCTGCTCCGGGGCGAAGGTGAACGGCAAGCTCGTTGCCCTGGACACCCAGCTTTCCAACGGAGACACCGTGGAAATTATCACCAGCACCCACCACAGGCCGAGCAGGGACTGGCTCAAGTTTGTCAAGACGGCCAAGGCGCGGGGCAAGATCAGGCACTGGATCCGCACCGAGGAGCGGGAATACAGCATCTCCCTGGCCAAGGAGATGCTGGAGAAGGAGGGTCGGCGCCTGGACATCAACTTTACCCGGGAGCTGAATTCGGGGAGCCTGGACAAGGTCGCCGAGGAGTTCAGCTACAAGAGCGTGGAGGACATGCTCTCCGCCGTGGGCTATGCCAAGCTGACCCCCAAGCAGGTGCTGCACCGCCTCCTGTCCCGGGAAAAGCGCGGGGAGAAGGCCCGGGAAAAGTCGGACGACACCGACGCGTCCGGAGGCGAGAAAAAGGGCAAGGAAGCCAAGGAGTCCAAAGAGTCCAAGAAAAAGGGCGGCAAGAAGCAGCTCGAGGACGGGATACGGGTCAAGGGCGCGGACGACGTGCTCATTCGCTTCGCCAAATGCTGCCAGCCAGTCCCCGGCGATCCCATCGTGGGCTATATCAGCCAGGGACGCGGGGTGGTGGTACACACCACGGACTGCTCCAATGTGCAGAAGAGCCCCACGTCCCGATTGCTGGACGTCTCCTGGGCAGCTGAGGAGCAGAAGGAGGTCTTCCCTGCGGCGACCAAGCTCATCTGCAGGAACAAAAAGGGCGTCCTGGCCGAGGTGAGCAATCTGCTGCTCAAGGAGGGGATCAATATCCAGTCAGGGCACTTCCAAACGGATATCGAGGGCAAGACCGAGCTCATCCTGAATCTCGAGGTCAACGACTCGACCCACCTCTATCAGGCCCTGCAGAAGCTGAGCAGCCTGGAGAACGTGTACGAGGCGGTTCGGACCTCGGGGGAGAAGGCATAGTTCGACGTTCCCCGTTCCCCGTTCAGGGTTCCCCGTTCCCCGTTCAGGGTTCCGCGTTTCCCGTTCAGGGTTCCGCGTTTCCCGTGTTGGCGTTCTTTATTTGGCGTTTGAGGGATATGTCGATGTGAAAAGTGTCAAATGAAAATCGAGAACTTCGAAGGTATCGAGGCTGGGCAGCTTGCGCGAGAATTGACCAGAAAGGTTTATCAATCAACCGGGAAAGAACGTTTTGCGAAGGATTGGGGTTCAAGGACCGGATACAGAATGCAGCCGTTTCGTCAATGCACAATAGAGCAGAAGGATTTGATTCAGATCTGTAACCACACCAAAATTCTGATCAGGGAAAACACACCGCCAAACGAAGAACGGTGAACGCAGAACGGGGAACCCTGAACGCAGAACGCCGAACTCCCTAACCGGATCCGTGCTTCTCCAACAGCCGTTTCTGCTGTTCCTGCAGGCTTTCGCTCACGCTGACCGAATAGGTGGTTTCGGCGGGAGTGATGGAGAGGATCTCCCGGGGGAGGCAGTCCAGCTCCCTGCGGCATCTTTGCTGCATCGTCTCCAGATCCTCCCTGGCTGAATCCAGGACGGCTCCCCGGTCCATAACCTTGTGCAGGAGCGGCGTGCCGGGATGCTCTTCCTCGCGGGGGCAGATGATGTCTCCGCTGCAGATGCCGTCTTGCTTGCTGCGGAAGATTTGTTTGCGGCCCGGCAGGGTCTTTTTGCCCGGGGAGGACTTCAGGCGACCCTCTCCGGCGTATTCCGTGAGCTTATACACTAGGTCCAGGTAGGGCGCGTCGTCGGACACCCCCATCCTGGTGCCCACCCCGAAGCCGTCTATGGGCGCTCCGCCCTGCACCAGCTCCGCGATCTCCTCTTCGTCCATCCCGCCGCTGACCACGATCCGCACCCCGGAGAGGCCTGCCTCGTCCAGCATGCGCCGGACGCTGCGGGTGGTGTTGTGCAGGTCGTTGGAGTCCACCCGAACGCCCTGAATGGCGAAGTCGTCCCCCAATTCTTGGGCCAAACGGATGACGTTTCGTACCCCCTGAATGGTGTCGTAGGTGTCCACGAGAAGGATGGTGGAGGGATAGACCGCGGCGAAGTTGCGGAAGGCCTCCATTTCCTCGCCGTGGGCCTGGATGTAGCTGTGGGCCATGGTGCCGGTCACTGGCAGGCCCAGCACGGAACCGGCGTAGACATTGCTCGTGGCGGAGACGCCGGCGATGGCGAAGGACCGCGCCGCCTGGACACCGGCCTCGAGGCCATGGATGCGGCGGAATCCGAAGTCCACAACCCGTCTGCCCCCGGCGGCGGTGACCACGCGCGCGGCCTTGGTCGCGGCCAGGGTGGCGTAGTGGATGCGGTTCAGGAGCAGGGTTTCCAGCAGCTGGGCCTCGCCGATGGGGGCCTCCACCTCCAGAATGGGCTCATCCGGAAAGACAACGGTGCCCTCGGGCACGGCGTACACGTCCCCGCTGAAACGGAAGGCACGCAGCCAGTCCAGGAAGGGCTCGCGAAACATGTTCAGGTAGCGCAGGTACTCGATGTCCGCTTCGGAAAAGGAAAGGTTTTCCAGATAGTCCAGCACGGGCTGCAGGCCGCAGGCGACGAGGTAGTTCCTCTTGGCCGGAAGCTTGCGGGAAAAGAGGCTGAAGACGGCCCGATCCCGCATGTCCTGCTGGAAGTAGGCCTGCAGCATGGTCAGCTCGTAGAGGTCGGTCAACAGAGGGGAATGGGTCGGGAAATCCGAATGTGTCACAGCGAGGCTCCACTGATGCAGTTTGCTCCGGCTCGCTCCAGCTCCCGGATGGTATTGCTCCCTGACTCTTCGGTCACGGCTCGGCAGCCGTCGAGGATCACCAAGACCTTGAAGCCCGCCTCAAGCCCGTCCAGGACGGAGGCCCTGACGCAAACGTCCAGGGCCAGGCCCAGAACAATAAGCCTGCCGGTGCCGTCCCGCTCCAGGCGGTGGGCAAGGCCGGTCTCCTCGAAGACCGAGTTCTGGTCCTTGTCGAAGCGGACTCCCTTGGTCACGATCCGGGCGGTCTCCGGGATATTCAGGTCGGGATGAAACTCTGCCCCCCAGGTTTCCTGGATGCAGTGCTGGGGCCAGGCTCCGCCCTGCCCTTCGAAGCTGGGGTGCTCGCGGGGATGAAAGTCCCGGGAGCAATAGACCGGGATCCGCCGATCCTGGGCCGCCTGGATCCAGAAATTGGCCACGGGCACGACCTCGTCCCCCCGCGGAATGGGTAGGGCGCCCCCCGGGCAGAAGTCGTTCTGGATATCCACGACCATCAGGACGTCATTGCTTTGAAGGCTGATCTGTTCCTGGCTCATAAACAGGGCCCACCTTTTGGCTATGTGTTTTCCCGGCGGGTTGTGGGGGTTCGGGGAAGGAGCGTCCTGAAGTCATTCCCCTTTTTGGGTGGAACACCGGGTGCTCAAACAACAAACCGGAGGTTCCTCGGAATAAGCCGTTGGAACCACTTGATTTCACTTTAACTTCTATACAATAATCCATTCGCGCAGACGCAGTCAACTCGAGAGCCGCTGGTGTCCCGATTGACCTAAGGGGCTGCCGCGATTTGGCGCAGGATCAGCGAAAGATCATATACGTGGCGGTGGCGTGGGCGTAGACCCTGCCGGACTCGTCCTCGAGGTTGGCCTGGGAGGCCCCGATGCGGCGGGTAAGCTTGATGACCTCCGCCCTGGACCACAGGGATGTCTCCACGGGAACAGGGCTGAGCATCTTCACGCCCAGGTCCACTGTGGCAATGCCGGTCTCCGCGTCGAGCATGGTGCGCAGCACGCAGCCGGTTGCCGTGTCCAAAACCGTGGCAGCGAAGCCTCCGTGGACCCATCCCGTGGAATTGAGGTGCTCCGCGTCCGCCCGGGCCGAGAGCAGGATGTGTCCCTCCTCGGCCTCCACGAGATCGATGGGAATGGTCCGGGTCATGGACGGCTTGGACAGGTGTTCGGAAAAAATGTCCCGAATACGCCGCAGGCCTTCCGGAATTTCCTGGTTCATGGATCGGCTCCAATCAGGCTGCTTGTGTTCCCGGAGGAACCATGGAAGCCTGAGCGGCACGAGTGCGAGTTTGTTGCCTAACGTGTGGTCGGTTACGCTAGTGAAGGCGAACAGGGGTGTCAAGGAGGGGCGTTGCCGGTCTTCAGGGGGGGGTCAGGACCCGGAAAAACCGGCCTGGTCCACTTCGTGGACGGACAGGGGATAGTCCACCCCCTGAACCTCGCGGCTCAACAGGTCCATGATCCGCACCGTGTCGTCGTAGATCCTTCTGGCCTCCCCGGGATTGCACCACTCCTTCCATTCTTCCCCTGTAGGAGCAGAAGCGGCGTGGGGTGATGAGGCAGTGCGGGAGTAGGATTCGATTGTGCCCTGATTCAGGGAGTGCTTAACGTTGATCGCCTTTTCGAAGGATTGGAAGGGACGCTTGGAAAAGTCCTCGGATATATTGAGCTGGGAACAGATCACGTTGAGCTTGTTGACCGAGGTAAGGTGTCTCTCCAGCTCCTCCCAGAAGTCGAAGACGCAGCTGCCGATATAGTTCAGAAACGCATCCAGGGTGAAAGCGGAAAATATGATGCAGGACATGGAGGTGTGGAAGGTGTTCTGTTCGTTGTTTTCGCTTTCGCGCAAGTGGAATTGGGCGCACTCCTTGAGGTAGAGGAAGGGGAGCATTGTGTGCGTTTGGGATGT
>CAYNCR010000034.1:2797-15587 GCA_964395575.1 uncultured Desulfohalobiaceae bacterium | reverse complement strand
AATACACATGGGGAGCTTGCCTCAACGGAAGTGTTCCGGGAATGTCGATGAGGTGCCCCGGTATCCCATCATGGGAAACCCGAGATGAAACCTGCGCTTCAGCGTCCACCCGCCTTGGCCTCGCTTTTCATGCTTGGTTGTGCCCGGGGGTGCCCCGGGAATGCGGGGTATAGAGAACCTGTTGAATGTGGCTGGTGACTCATGACCGGCACGTTTTACAGGTCAGAGACGGGATCCGCAAATCGGACTCACTGCATCACCGATTCATCGGCTCACTGCTCCGTCGCCTGTCGCCTGATTCCGGAACGCCGAACGGTGAACAGGAAACGCTGAACGATGAACCCAGAACGGGGAACTGGAAACCTGGCACATGCATCAGGACCACAGGGGGAGATCGGTCTGCGGATCATGACTGCGGACAAAGTCCGGGCCGCTGAAGACGTGCAGAATGAATTCGCAGGCGAATACGGGACACCCCCTGGCGAGATGACCGCCGAAAGTCCGGCCCTCTTCGTCGGCCAGAGTGAGATGGGCGTGGACCATGGGCTCCCCGTCCTTGATCGAGATGTTGCCCATAAGGCTGGTGATCTCCAGGCCCTTGTCCCAGGTCATGAACTGATACTGGCGCGAGTGCTGGTCATAGTATCCCAACCTGGCCCCCTGAACGGCCCCGATGGCCTCGATACGTCCCAGGCTCACGCTTTGATTCCTGCACATCTCGGTCAAGGCGTCCAGGAGATCGTCGCCGTGGCTCAGCCGACCCATGTAGACCGTTTTGGCCTGAACGGATTCCAGCTTCTGCATACCGCTCACCTCCTCGTATTCGGGTTTGCCAGAGGGGCGAATCTAATCGTAGTCCACCGCGCTGAAGCGCATAAGGCGGTTCCAGGAATGCGCCGCCTCGATGCGTCGTATGGTCCCGGTCTTCCCCCTTGTCACCAGGGAATGCGTCGCGGCCCCGGATCCGGTGTAGCGCACCCCGCCGAGGAAGCCTCCGCCAGATATTCCAGTGGCGGCGAAGTACACGTCATCGCTGGCGATAAGCTCCTGCGTGGAGAGAATCTGCTCCAGGTCGACACCCTGGTCCAGCAAGGCCTTGCGCTCGTGCTCTTTCTGTGGATCCAGACGGCAAAGCATTTCTCCGCCCAGGGCCTTGATAGCGCAGGCCGAGAGAACCCCTTCCGGGGTTCCCCCGGTGCCGAGCAGAAGATCCACGTTCGAGTCAGGGTCCACAGCCATAAGGGCCCCGGCAATGTCCCCGTCCGTGTGCAGCTGGATCCTGGCTCCGGCCTGGCGGATCTCGTTGATGAGACCCTCGTGCCTCGGCTTGTCCAGGACAAAGACCACCAGATCCTCGATATCCTTGTCCAGGGCCTTGGCGATGCGGTTGAGGTTGTCCTGGACCGGAGCGTTGAGCTCCACACTGTCCTTGGCCGGTCCCGGCACCACCAGCTTCTGCATGTAGTAGCTCGCCCCCGGGGCGTACATGCTCCCGCTGGGAGCGAGCCCGGCCACGGAGATTGCGTTGGGCCGGCCGTAGGCAAGGAGCTTGGTTCCCTCTACCGGATCCACTGCCACGTCCACCTCCGGAGGGGAGCCGGTTCCCACCTCCTCACCGTTATAGAGCATGGGCGCCTCGTCCTTCTCTCCCTCGCCGATGATGATCCTGCCCGAAACATTGACGGCGTTGAAGGACAGGCGCATGGTGTCAACCGCTGCGCGGTCTCCGCTTTTCTTGTCCCCCTTGCCCAGCCATCTGGCAGAGGCCAGGGCAGCCGCTTCCGTAACGCGCACTAGATCCAGGGCAAGGTTCCTTTCCGGGAGTTCCGAAGAGGCCATGATTGCTCCTTTGTGTGTCCCTGCCGGGGAGTTGATTGGGCTCGCTCTGTTCTGGGCCGGGAGGCGAGGTCCCCATCCTGAGCTTGCGAAGGCCAAACAAATGGGCTTATGTCCTGCGAAAGGGTGTGCGGAGCGGACAGGAAAAGGCTACACCTTTTCCTGATGCCGGTACAGGACCTCGTCCATCAGCCGGACACGCTCCGCGTGCCTGCCGCCTTCGAAGCCGGTTTCGAGGAAGCTGGCCACGATGGACAGGGCCTGATTCTCATCCGTGATCCGCGCCCCGAGACAGAGAATGTTGGCGTTGTTGTGCTGTCTGGCCATGGCCGCGGAGTGCTCGTCGTGGCAAAGCGCCGCCCGGATTCCGGGGAAGCGGTTGGCGGACATGGACATGCCCAGTCCGGTGCCGCAGATCAAGAGCCCTGTATGTCCGGTGTCCAGAACCCTTTGGCAAACCTCTGCGGCAAATTCGGGATAGTCACAGCTGTCCCGGGTATGGGTGCCCACATCCTCGCAGGCGTATCCCTTTGCCTGGAGATGGGCCAGACATTTTTCCTTCAAGGGATAACCGGCGTGATCCGATCCGATGATAATGCGCTCAAGAGACATGGTTTGACTGCTCCGTGAGCCGGTTTGCCATGGAAGCGCTGGCTTGCGTCTTTGAGGGGTTTACATTTTTGGCGAAGCTGTTTCCGGTCCGAAAAGAGGACTTTCCGGACGGGAAAACAGCTAGACTCCCCATTTTTTCCGGCGCCTGGCGATGATGTCCCTGCGCAGGTTTTGGAGCTGGGTCTGGAGGTGTTCCACCTCGCGAGAAAGGAAATCGATCTGCTTGCGGCAGAGATCGATCTCGGATTGCCTGTCGCTCTCCGGGGTGCCAGCGGCGTGGTTTTCCAGGAGCTTACCCAGCTTTTCGTATTCCTTGCTGAGCCTGCTGCGCATCTGTTTGATTTCCCAGTTGCGCAAGCCCCTCAGAATCTGCCAATAGATTTCGCTGAAAAGCACCTTCAAACCCATGGGCACGGCCTGGGCGATAGAGAGCTGGTGTTGCCTGCCGGTGATGTTGTTTTCGGACATTGCCTGCGTTCTCCTGGTTTTCCCCCCGAAAGGGACTTGTAACAGGGCGCCCCCAATCTCCCAATTGCTTCGTTGTCCAGCACCTATTTGAGTTGACGAACGAGCGTCGATTGTCTTGGCTTCACAATCAGGTGCGGGGTTCAATCTCTCATTGAGGCTATCGACGCCCCGGTGAAACCCAAGAAGGTTTCACCCCGGTAGCATCACAAGGCTGAGCTCCCCCAATGAAATCGGAAGAGCCAGCACTTCGTGCATTTCATGGGGCAGGCGGGATAAACTTCGCCCTTGAGCTTTTTTCCTGCTTGGCCCTTGAAATTTTTGAACGGCCTGCCAGATAAGGATTGTTTTCAACAGGCTTTTACCTGTTGCCGTCCTGGTCAACAGGGCGCAGGGTGCGTATCTCCGTATCCTGAGGAAGGGTCAGCCGCATGTCCGCTTTGGGCCAGGAAGAGCTCCGCTGCTCGAATTCCTTGACTCTGAGGATCAGCTCCTCCTCGCGCTGAGTCGTCAGCTCGATCCGGCGACTCAGGATACGGCCATCTCGCGCGGTCAATGCCTTGCGCTCCATGCTCCATCCATAGGGACGATTTCCGGAGATGGCCACGACGCGGGCCCTGTCGTCCAGGACCACGCGCTCTATGCGCTGCTCGCCCTGCAGGGAAAAGGCGTATCCGCTGGGCGTCGCCTCAAAACCGCCGTGCTTTCGGGGAAGAAGATCCTGCCACTTTCCGGCCAGAAGCTGGGCCATTTCGGGCAGACTGAAGGGAAGGCGCATTCCCATTGCCGCGGTTCCCTGTGCTGTGTTGGCCGCAATATAGGCCTCATTGCTTCGTGGTGAGAAGATCAGGACCCTGTTGCCGCGTATCTCCCAGATGGAGATTGTCGCCCCTATTCCGGCCCGTAAGTGGAGCCGGAGCGGGGTGGGGAGGTTGCCCCACAGCTCGAAAGTGACCCGGCGCTTCTGCTCCGGGGTGAAAATGTTCAGGCTCCCTTGCAGCGATACTGCGGGCAGGGGAGGAGCCCGGTCCTGTCTGGCCCAGAATTCGGACCAGGTACTGTTGGCCTCCTTGGGGACAATAGAGGGCTTTTCCCGCTGCACGGGGGCGCATCCACCTCCGCCCCATATCAGCAGGAGGCAGGCGAAGGCAAGCAAGGCGGAGGCGCCGGTATACGGAACGAGTGTTTTGCTGCCAGGGCTTCTCACTGGGAAAGGCTCTCGAGCTTGTTTCTGAGGGCCCCGGGATCGTCCGGATCCAGTTCCAGGGCCTTTTTATAGCCCTTGCGGGCTTCGTCCCTCTTGTCCAGGTTTCGGGCGATTTCTCCGTAATGCTCCCACAAGGTGGGGTCGTCCTGTACTTGGGAGATGGCCTTCTGAATCGTCTCCCAAGCTTTTTCGAGGCTATCCGTCTTGAACAGGTACCAGGCGAGGGAGTCCAGATAATAGGGATTGCCAGGATCAAGCTTGAGCGCCCGCCGAATGAGGCGTCCGGCCTTGTCCAGATCCCGTTCCTGCTCCACAAGTGTGTACCCGATAAAATTCAGGGCTGCTGTGTTTTCCGGGTCCTTTTCCAGGAGACGCCGCATGTGGCGCAGGGCTTCCTCACTGTTGCCCAGCTCGTGTTCCGCAATGGCGAGTTGGGACCACAGCTTGGCGGGTTGGGAAACCTCGTCCAGTCCCTGTCGAAGGATTTCCCTGGCTCGGTCGGGCTTGTCCTGCTGCAAGAGGATTCGGCTTTCCAGGGTCCAGAAGGGGGAGCTCTCGGGATAGTCCTGCCTCCCCTGTCTGGCGGTTTCAAGGGCTTCATCCGCTCGCTGGTTGTGGAGAAGAACCTTGCCCCTTAAAAGAAGGGCATCCTCGTGCATCGTGGAGGAGGAAGGGATGCGCTCCAGGTTATCCAGGGCCTTTTGGGGGGCCTGGTCCCGGCGCAGGTCGATGAGGGCCCGGTAGTAGAGGCTTTTTCCTTTCTTACGGGCGGATTGCGGGAGCATTTCCAGGATGCTTTCCGCCCTGCTGTAGAATTCGGCCCGGAGAAAGAGGGAACAGGTCCGGAACAGGAAATCCGGACCAGAGGGGTCCTCTTGCACGTATTTCATAGCCTGGTCCGGATTGTTGAGCTTGAGGTTCAGGCTGATGAGCTTGAGCAACAGCTCGTCGCTTTTCCTGCCTCGGTCCACGAGCCTGGAATAGGCTTTTCTGGCCCCGGCGTAGTCGCCTTGGCGTTCCAGGGCGTATCCCAGTTGGGCCCAGGCCTGGAGATACTTCGGCTTTGCCTCGACAGCGGAGCGGAAATGGGAAACGGCCCGTCCCGGTTGATCCGTCTGCAGACGGGTCCGGCCCAACAGGTAGTGGATTTGCGGGGTACGGCGCTCCGCGGGGACGCTTTGCAGCAGCTCCCTGGACTTGGTAAAGCGTTCCTCCCGAATATAGATCTGGGCCAGCTCGGCCACGGTCGCGGGGTCGCCCCCGTGTTTGCGCAGATAGACACTCAACAGGGAGGTGGCGTTCTCCAGCTTGTCCTGCTCGATATAGAGCCGGGCCAAATAACGCACGAGCTCGCCGTGGCCCGGAAATTTCTGCAGCCCCGATTTGACGGCTTCCCGGGCCGATTCCGGCTTGTTCAGGCTCATGTATTGGCGGCCCTGTTCAATGTAGAGTCCTGGGGAGGGGTCCAGTCTTGTGGCGTTTTGAAGCGCTCGAAGGGCCTTGTCCTGGTTGTCGGCCTTTTTCAGCTCCAGGTGCTTGAGATAGTTGTACATGGCCTGGGCTTCGGAGCTCGGCGAAACTTGCTCCGAAGGGGCGTAAACGGGCCTCTGCGGGGATGACACGGACACGCATCCGGACAGGGCCACAAGGAGCGCGAGCAGGAGCCAGAAGGCGCTGGCGCGTTTTCCAGTATTCATAGGATCAGGAATAACTCCTTCGCGAGGAAAGAGGCAACATCATTTTTGGGGGTCACAAAGCGAGAAGACGGGGATGGCGGATTATTGCTCCGTGGATCGCCGGGTGGCCTCATTGAGGCGTCTGTACACGAAATCCCCGATTTCCAGGCCCGCCTCGATGAATTCCGGGCCATAGACCTGCCCTGTATGCGTCCTGAAGGTGTTCTGGATGGATTCGATGATTCGCAATCCTTCCGGAAATTTGTCCCTGATCTTGTCCAGGGGCCATTCCTGGTAGTCGCAGATTTCCCACAGAGTGGTTATGAAATTGTCCGGACCCCAGCGGAACTTGTCCGCATCGTACAGAGCGGCGCTCAGGAAGAACTCCTCCGGGTCTTCCGGGGGAGTGTAGGGCCGGAAGGCCTCGTGGAGCTCGATTGCAGTGTGAATCATGTCCTTGTCCCGATCAGTGAGGGGATAGTCCTTGAGGATATAGTGGCACAGATTGGCCCCTTCCCGCGCGTGTTCCTCCTCCGAGCGGCAGATGTCGTGGAGAAGCGCCGCAATATGCGCAAGGAGCACCAAGTGGCGACAGCGCTCCTGATCGCGGTTGAAGCCCTCCGTCAGAAGGATCGCCCCGGCCTCGATGGCCACGTGTTTGGCATGTTTGATCCCGTGCCCGAACTCGTCGTTGAGAAAGGGGAGCACATCCTCGCAACAGCGCAGAATCAAAGGATGATCGAAAAAAATCTGTCTGGAGTAGGAGAGCTCGGGAGCCAGGTCGTCGTAGAAGCTCAGGCGCTTGTTCGAGGCGCATTCCCGCGCCTCTTTCTGAATGAGGTCCAAGGGGTTGCTATTCATGGCGAATCCAGTCCTGGGAGAAGTCCTGCACCGATTGGGAGAGGTGCTGTTTGAGCTTGTTCAGAAGCCGGGTCTCGATCTGGCGGACACGTTCCCGGGTGATGTCGTACTTGTCCCCGATTTCGCGCAAGGTGACCGGAGAGTCCGCAATAAGCCTGTTGGTCAGGATGTCCCGTTCCTTTTCGTTGAGCTGGGGCAGTATTTCCTGGATGTGTGTCTTGAGGCTCCGGCTGATTTCCTGTTGGGCCAGTTGGTCCTCGATGCTGGCCTCCAGGGCGGGGAGCATGTCCAGCCGCGTCGTTGCAGAATCCTCGGAAAATGGGATGTCCAGCGAGAGGTCGTGCTGTCCCATGCGCTGGCTCATTTCCACGATTTCTTCTTTACTCACGTCGAGATTCTGCGATAGCGTTGTCTCGTCCGGGGAGAATCCGAGATTCTCCAGGCGTTGGCGCTCCTTGCTCAAGTTGTAGAAAAGTTTTCTCTGGGACTGGGTCGTACCTATCTTGACCATTCTCCAGTTGTCCATGATGAATTTCAGGATGTAGGCCTTGATCCAGAAGGCGGCGTAATAGGAGAACTTGATCCCCCGCTCCGGGTTGAACTTTTGCACCGCCTTCATGAGGCCCACATTGCCCTCTTGGATGAGCTCCAGCACGTTCTTCATCCATTTTTTCTGGAACTCCATGGCGATCTTGACAACCAGGCGCAAATGAGAAGTCACCAGTCGGAAGGCGGCGTTCTGATCGTTGTTCTCCCGCACGCGCCGCGCGAGCTCGACTTCCTCATCCGGATCCAGAGTGGGGAACCGGTTGATCTCCTGCAGATACTGGTTGAGCGCGTCCCGTGCTGTGGGATGATTGTCCGGCTGGGGAAGGGGAAGATTCCCCTTGATCTGTACCTGGGTCTCCTCCGAGCCGGCGCTGATGTCCTCAGCCAGCTCAGCTGCCTCCTCGAACTCCGGCTCGGTACCGGCCTCTTCCTCTTCTTCGCCGGTTTCTTCCTCGCTGTTCTTGGTGCGTGTTTTGTCCTGTTCTTCTTTGCTCATAACTCATTGCGCGCTTTGTTTGTTGAATCCCTCGGAGTTCGTGCCGTCACAAGGGCGGATTGTTGAAAAGGTTCTATTAGGGCACGGTATTCAAGAATTTCCCGGCAGGGCGCCTCAATCTTTCAATTGCTGGGTTGTCCCGCACCTATTTGAGTTGATAAATGAGCGTCTGATTGACTTGGCTTCCCAAAATAGGTGCGGGATCCAAACGCTCACGGAGGCTCACTACACCGCAATGAAGCAAAAGAAGCCTGCTTGTGGATTATCGAGCGAAGTGAGCTAGAATGAGACACCCAATTTTTTGAAGCGTCGCGGTCATTGCAGGATTGGAGGCGTCCCGCCGGCTTTACCGAAGAAGATGCGTCAGGGGTCTTATGGGGCCCTGTGGCAGAATTTTTCTTGTCCTAAGACTGCGGCAATCAAAATGTTGTGGCGAAGGTCCGCTTGCAGGCGGGCTTTGCCGTGCGGGCGGTAACTGCGGTAGCGTCTGAGCGGCCTGTCGAGCACGGGTGAATACTGTCCGGCTTCTTCCCGGCCGAAAACAGGTCGCTCTGAGCACAGCCCAGTCCGGGTTCGATTGGGCTCCCTCGATGCAGGGAGCCCGCTGCTGGAGAACGGGGCCGGTCGTTGCGCCGATTTCTATCGTCCCTGACGATGTCCAATACGCCTCAATAAATCGTATAACAGGTGATTGCAATCCTCAAGCGGGTAAACACCCTGTCTGTATCAGACAGAGGTCCGGGGCTTCTCCGGGGGAATTCTTTAAGGACGACCCCGGGAGCTTTCCAGGAGAATGAAGCATGGTGCCGGAATTGCGGAATAAAAAAGGAGAATTCCCGGCTTGCCGAGGGGGCTGGCGAAACGGCAGGCGGCAGCGACAACCGCGGGCTTTTTCGATTGTCGGCATTTGCGGACTCTGGATATGCATCCTGGCTTTTGGGGTGCTTGCGGCATCCGCGACTTCCGCTTATGCTGACCTTGCAGAGCGGGTGGACAGCGGCGAGCTTATGGCCAAAGTGGCGGAGGCGCGTGGCAGGCCGATCCTTCTCAACTTCTTCACCACATGGTGTCCCTCCTGCAGCAAGGAGGTGGGCGCGCTCTCCGAGCTTCGGCGGGAATATCCCCGAAATGAGCTGATCTTGCTGGGCATCTCCATGGATGATACCGAAAGAGCCCTGTCGCGTTTTCTGGACAAGCACGAGCCGGGCTACCCCGTTCATCCCGCTGGCAGGGGGGTGGCTTCTTCCTTCGAGGTCTCCGGGGTCCCCAAGACAATCATTTACAATCACGAGGGCCGCAGGGTCTACAGCACCCACGGGTATGTTTCGGCCGAGGAGCTCCGGCGCACCCTGGACCGTATTCTGAAGGATCGGTAGGGCTGAGGAAAACGGGCTACGGAGTAACGATTCCCTGGGCAGCCTGTTGAAAAAGGCCCTATCAGGCAGGGCGTTTCAAAATTTCAAGGGCAAGGCGTGAAAGAAAGTTCAAGGTGTATCCCGCCTGCCCCGCCTGCCCCATGAAATGCACGAAGTGCTGGCTCTTCCGAGTTCATTGGGGGTGCTCAACCTTGTGATGCTACCGGGGTGAAACCTTCTTCTGTTTCACTGGGGCGTCGATAGCCTCCTTGAGAGCTTGAATCCCGCACCTGTTGGTGAAGCCGCGTCAATCAGACGCTCGTTTGTCACCTCAAACAGGTGCGGGACAACGCAGCAATTGGAAGGGGGCGCCCTGCCGGGCCGACCGCCGGAATTCGCGACCCGGAATACTCGGAAAACAGGAACGTATATGCTCTATTTGCGCAAGGCGACTATTCAGGACGTGCCTTCAATTCACCCCTTGCTGCTGAGCTTTTCGCGCCAGGGTGTGCTTCTGCCCAGGTCCTACAGCGCGCTCTACAAGCATTTGCGGGATTTCTTCGTTCTCGTGGACAATCGGGACGCCGGGCTCAAGGGGTGTTGCGCCCTGAGCATCACCTGGGAGAATCTGGCGGAGATACGTTCCCTGATCGTTGTGGAAGAGGCCCAGAGAGAGGGGTGGGGGCGGCGCCTGGTGGATACCTGCTTGAGCGAGGCGATCACCCTGGGGATCTATCGCGTCTTCACGCTCACCTACCAGACGGATTTTTTCGCCTACATGGGATTCCAGGAAGTGGACAAGGAGCAACTGCCCCAAAAAGTGTGGTCGGACTGCTTGAGCTGCCCCAAGTTTCCCGATTGCTGCGACGAAGTGGCCATGCTCATGGAGCTTTAGCCCCGGCTGTTCAACGCCTGCCATTTGGAGTGGAGGATAAACCCTATGCATCGATTAGAGACCGTTTTCACTTCTCGGGAGGTGAGCGAGCAGGTGGCCCGTGTGGCCGGGGAGATTTCCGAAAGTTACCGGGATGCGGAGGCACCTGTGGTTCTCGTCTGTGTCCTCAAGGGCGCTTTCGTATTTTTTGCCGACCTGCTTCGACACCTGGACTTCGACACGGAAATCGAGTTTGTGCGTCTGGCCAGTTATGGATCCGGGACAGCGCCCTCCCAGGAAATTGCCTTTTCCAAGGATGTGGAGACGTCCCTGCAGGGCAAGCACGTCCTTGTCGTGGAGGACATCGTGGACACGGGCCATACCGTGGACTATCTGGACAGGCAATTCCGGGCCAGGGGGACCGCCAGCCTCAAGGTCTGCTCTCTAGTCCACAAGCTGGAGCGCCGGGATGTCGGCTCCGATCCGGACTTTACCTGCTTTACCGTCAAAAGCGGATTCCTGGTGGGATGCGGTCTGGATTATGCAGAGCGCTATCGCGGCCTCCCGGGCATTCACGAGGTGCACTTCCTGGAGTCGCATGAAGGCGCCTCCTGACAAGCCGGGAGGGCATCACCAAGGCCTTTGCTTCGGAAAAGGGAGGTGAGGAGGGGGTATGCTCATCGATTGTCCAAGGTGCAGAACGCGCTACCGGATTTCCGGCGACAAGCTGCGCCCGGATGGGAGCAAACTCAAATGCAGCCGTTGCGGGCACGTCTTCGTGGGCTCCGTCTACGACGCCATGGTCGAGGACGTGGCTCCGGAGGGAGCGCAACAGGATTCCTCCGAGAGTGCGGCCTCGGATTTTGAGGGCATCGGCGAGGAGGAGACCGACCAGGCCCAAAAGGGCAAGCCCCGCAGACGGATTCGTTTGCTGCTTCTGTTTCTTCTTCTCCTTCTTCTGGCGGCCGCGGCCTTTGGCTATATCCGTTATTCCGGGATGACCTTACGCCTTTCTTTTCTGCAGCAGAATTCTCCGAGAGCGGAAACCGAGCTGGATCAGCGCGCCGAAAGCGGGGAGGTTGTCCAGGATATCTCCCTGCGCAATGTGAGCCAGTACATGGTTCGGAACAAGCACATCGGCTCCATTCTGGTGATCGAGGGCAAGGCGGTGAACGAATCCGGCGGTCCCAAGAAGGGGATTGAGCTCAAAGCCACGGTTTTCGACGAACAGGGCGAGAAACTGCGGGACAAGGAATTCATCTGCGGCAAGAGCGTCTCTCTGGCGCAGTTGCAGTCCTCTACTCAAAAGGAGCTGGAATCTGATCTCGGCTCGCATCTGTCCCGGATGAGCGGGGCACAGCTGGTGGAAACCGGAGAGGCCGTCCCCTTCATGGGGGTGTTCTTCTCCCCGCCCCAAAAGATGGCGGAGTTCAGCCTCGAGGTGCTCCGGGTCCGCAAAGCGCGCACCTCCTGATACAGAGGCCTTCGCCAGGGTCCTTTTTCCGCCGAATCCCTCCGCGAACAACGATTCTCCAGAATCCGGCGAGGCTTACCCAGAAACGGAGGGCATGAGGAGAAGCCGGCTCCTACCGTCCTCACGCGGCTGCGAGGGGCAATCCGCTTATGGCCAAATCGCGTCCTGTATACGTCTGTTCCGCATGCGGCGCCCATCAGTCCAGATGGATGGGGCAATGTCCAGGCTGCGGAACCTGGGGGAGCCTGGAGGAAGTCCAGGAATCGGGCCCTTCCGGAAATCGGCAGCAGGGCACAGGGGCGGCGCCGCATCCCCTGGAGGAGGTTGAGGACGGGTCGAGTGAGCGCATCTCCACTGGGTCCAGACCCATGGACTCTTTGCTGGGCGAGGGCCTGACCCCCGGCTCGGTCATCCTCCTGGGGGGTGATCCCGGCGTGGGCAAGTCCACATTCGTCCTGCAGCTTGCGGGCGGATTCTGCCGCAGGGAGGGCAGCGCGGTGTATGCCACCGGAGAGGAGTCCCTGGCCCAGATACGGCAGCGGGCCGAGAGGCTGGGCGTGCTGGGGCCGGGGATCCGGGCCCTGCACACCTCGAATCTGGAGGATCTCCTCGCGGTTTTTCGGTCCGGAGAGGTTCCGGACCTGCTTGTGGTGGACTCCATTCAGACCCTGGTCTCCTCCGAGGCGGAGGGGGTCGCCGGCAGCGTCAGCCAGGTCCGCGCCTCCGCCTCCGCCCTTGTTGAAGCGGCCAAGGCGTGGGGCACGGTGGTCCTGCTCATCGGCCACGTGACCAAGGAGGGCCAGATTGCCGGGCCCAAGCTCCTGGAGCACATGGTGGACACGGTCCTGTACATGGAGGGCGACAGGGAGCAGATGTACCGCATCCTGCGCGTGGTCAAGAACCGTTACGGCCCCACGGGCAACCTCCTGGTCCTGACCATGGCCCGGCAGGGCCTTCATATCGTGCACGATCCCTCCACCTTCTTCCTCCAGGCCCGCGATCCCAGCCTTTCCGGAACCGCAGTGGTCATGGCCCTGGAGGGACAACGGGCCTTTGCCATCGAGGTCCAGGCCCTGGCCAGCCGGAGCTTTCTGGGGACGCCGCGCAGAACAGCCCTGGGATTCGATACCAACAGGCTCAACCTCCTGCTCGCCCTTCTGGAAAAGAAGCTCCATCTCCACCTGGGAGAATCGGATCTCTACGCCCGCATCGGAGGGGGCCTGCGCCTGGAGGAGCCCGCCCTGGACCTGGGAATCCTGGCGGCAGTGCTCTCCTCCTTCCGGGACAGGGCCTTGCCGGGGCGGGCGGTCTTCTGGGGGGAGGTGGACCTGAGCGGCCAGATCCGGCCGGTGAGCGGGCAGGAGACCAGGCTGCAGCAGGCCCGT
>CAYNCR010000034.1:0-2787 GCA_964395575.1 uncultured Desulfohalobiaceae bacterium | reverse complement strand
GCTTTTCGCCCATTTTCTGTCCTGGATCGAAGTCGGACGGGGCCTCGGATGTGGTCCCTCTGCAGAACATTATGGATCTGGAGGAGGAGCTTTTCGGGTGATACTCGTTCCCAGTTCAACGTTCCCCGTTCGGCGTTCCCGGTTGCGGGTTCAGAGTTTGCGATTGGAATTGGGGGCGCCAGGTCAGAGGAAGCGAAGGAGATCCCGGAGGTTGGGCGACTCCCGTCGATCCAGCCGGGTGAGGCCCAGGCGGATCGCCTCCTCTCGGGCCCAGTGCATCTCGTCGCCGCTTATGCTGGAGCAGAGCTCCGGATAGGATCTCGCCTGCCCGCAGGGGCGGTACTGGTCCATGAGGTTGAGGTAGACCCGCTGGGAGATCTCCCGGGCCAGGAAGGCGAGCCAATCCCTGGTGCCGGCCAGCTCCCCCGGCAGGAGCAGATGGCGCACAATGAGCCCCTTGAGCGCAACGCCGCTCTCATCCGTCTCCAGATCGCCCACCTGTCGCTGCATCTCCCGCACCGCTGCGCCGGCCCGGTCCGGATAGTCCCGAGCCCCGGCCAGCCGCTGGGCCACGTCCGGATCGGCGAATTTCAGATCCGGCATGTAAATGTCCACAATCCCCTCCAAGAGGGCGAGGGTGTGCACCTCTTCGTATCCGCCGCAGTTGTACACCAGGGGCAGGCTCAGACCAGCATCGATGGCATGGGGCAGTGCCTGAAGGATTTGCGGGACGACGTGGGTGGGAGTGACCAGATTGATGTTATGGGCCCCGTGCCGCTGCAGCTCGAGCATGATCGCGGCCAGCTGCTGGGGGTCGGCCTGGGCGGCTGTCTCCGCGCCGCGGCTCACGTCGAAGTTCTGGCAGAAGACGCATCCCAGATTGCAGCCGGCAATGAAGATGGTGCCCGAGCCCCGCTCGCCCACCAGGGGCTGCTCCTCCCCGAAGTGCAAATGATAGGAGGCGATTGGGGTCGCGCTTCCGGTTTGACAGAAGCCGCGCTCCCCCTCTAGTCTGTTGACTTGGCATTGGCGCGGGCAGAGGCGACAAGAGCGCAGCATCTCCCAGGCCTCGCGCTCGCGCTCGTGAAGGGTTTGTAAGGGCAGATCCAGATAACCCGGGCGCATGCGGGGAACCTCCTGTGTGTCCATGCGTGTTGCAAGGCAAGCAAGAGATCGGCATTTTTCTCAGAGTAAACGGTGCCGGGGACCAGGGTCAATTCCCCAACACCACATGCGGGGCATGCCCCTTGAGGAGGCCTGATGGGCTTTTTTTCAGCCAGCTGCAGCGTGTATCGGTTCACCCTTGTCGAGGAGGTGCCCCAGTCGGTCTGGTCCAATCTGCCCGAGCTCCTCTGGGAGAACAGGTTCCGTGAGATCGAGGAGACAGCCGAGGAGAGGGGATTCGGCTGGGTGAGCTTCGAGGATATGCTGGATACGGAGTTCACCAGCGGCTCGCCCTACAAGGGCCACTATGTCGCTTTCGCCCTGCGTCTGGACACGCGACGCATTTCGCCGGCGGTGTTCAAGAAGCACTATCGCGTTGCCCTGCGGCAGCTCGAGGAGCAGACCAGGCAGAACGGCGGAAAGTTCGTTTCCAGGGAGCAGAAGAAGGAGCTGAGTGAACAGGTCCGCCTCAGGCTGCTCTCCAAGATGTTCCCTGTTCCCGCGGTCTTCGACGCGGCCTGGGATGTCAGAACCGGCAGGGTTTACCTGGCTGCCGGACAGAACAAGGTGCGCGAGCTCTTCACCGGGCACTTCTATCAGACCTTCGGCCTGCGCTTGGAGCCGCTTTCTCCCTACCGCATGGCCCACGAGATCCTGCCAGCTGAGCAGCGCCACCACCTGGAAACCTATGAGCCGGTGCTCTTTGTCTGAGCTTGAGTTCCGCGTTCCCCGTTTTCCGTTACCCGTTCTGCAAGGATTGAGCCCGTCCTTTGTCTTCCCCTCCCCGCGCAGCTCCAGCTATCGCCTTGATTTCCTTCACCCCTAAACGCCGAACACCGAACGCTGCACGGGGAACGCCCTAACCCTTCCGGCCCAGCAGATAGATCCCATAGGTTGCGAAAAGGTTGGCCAAAAAACGGATGCGGATGCCCTTCTCCTCTTCTCCCCGGGTGATGATCGCGGTGTGTTTGAGAATGGAGAAGCCGAAGGTGCGGCAGAAGCGGTGGAAGTCCTTCAGGGGGATGACCCGGATGTTGGGGGTGTCGAACCATTCGTAGGGAAGATCCTTGGAAATGGGGGCCCTGCCCTTGAAGAAGAAGAAGCACCTGTTGCCGATATAGCTGAAGTTGGGGAAACTGACCACTCCCTTGACACCTACCCGGAGCATCTCGTGGATGAGGAAGGCGGGTCGCATGACCTGCTGCAGGGTCTGGCTCAGGATGACGTAGTCGAAACAGGCCGAGGGGAAGTCCTGGATCTCCTCGTGGATGTCTCCGTGGATGACGTTCACCCCGTTGAGGATGGCCTGGGAGGCCTTTTCCTCGTCGATTTCGATTCCGGTGCCCAGGACGTTCTTGTCCTCCTGCAGATGGCAGAGGAGCTCCCCGGAGCCGCATCCGAGGTCCAGCACCCGGCTGTTCGGCTTAATCCAGGAGGAAATGGTTCTCAGGTCAAAGCGCATGGCAGAGGCTGTTTCCGTTTTCGTGTTTCCCCGAAGGCTCTATGCTCGGATGTCTTTTTTTTTGTATGAAAATGTTTCAAATAGTGTAACTGTTCACCACTCAACAAATAATTGTAAGCCGACACGGGGTATTTTGAATCATTTCAGCGGAGACGATGCCA
>CAYNCR010000033.1:8243-15662 GCA_964395575.1 uncultured Desulfohalobiaceae bacterium | reverse complement strand
TGGTGGGGGGACCGTAAATGAGGATTTCCCTGTGAGGGAGATCGGAATTGATCTGATCCCAGTACTCGTAAGGGTTCTTGACCAGCTTGCCGTCCTGCGGGATCTTGGCGGCAACTGCCAGAGTGAGCTCCTCCCGGCTTAGATTCAACCCCGAATTGGCCTTGTTCTCGGCCAGGGCGATTCCGTCGTACCCGATAACCACCTCGTGGATCTTCTCCACCCCGTTCTTCATGCAGCGTTCAAACTCACTCAGTTTCATCTGTCTGGAAGCATTGGAGATGTCCGGAGTGCCCATGCCGATCCCCTCGGAAAACAGCTTCATCCCTCCACCGGAGCCGGTAGACTCGATAACCGGAGTGGGATACTGCGTGGTCGCGCCAAACTCCTCGCTGACATAGCTGGCAAAGGGATAGACCGTGCTTGAGCCCACGATGCGGAGCTGATCCCTGGCCTGGACGTTCCCCGCCCCAAAAGCCAACAGCGCGGTCACGGCCACTAGGGCCACAATCAACCTTTTCATAACCGTCTCCTTGTTTTTTTATTCAAAGTCCCAGCGTGGAAACACCTCCTTTATCGCTTGAATAGATTACAATCGTATGACACTCGCGTGACGTTTTCGTTTCCCTGCATTGTTTCAGTGAGCACATGAGCTCCGTAGCTTGGCCCAGGCGGCCATTCCGAACTGAAAGGAAATGTCCATGCGAGGCTCAGAGGGCCAGCTCAGGCGATGGGCTCTAGGCACTGCAAGCCTGTTGCCGGAAGCTCTTCGGTCCCTGATTCCCAATCATGAACCACGAAGGACCAGTCACCTGACCCGATTACAAATTGACCAAGAGCCCAGGAGGATTATTCGCACTTCCTTGCGGGAAACAGGGCTCAAGAGAAGCCCTAGTGCCCGGAGTCATTCGGAGCACACCGGGGATGTCGGCGACAGATCGACACCATTTCAGAATAGACGCCGAATCGGAGGGGACAGAGCGAATGCATCTCTGCCCGTCAATAAACTACTGGATCATGTTGTGAGCGGAATGGCGGGGTTTGAGACGGATTTGCCGGGTACGCTTGTTTCATTGTCAGCTGCATGTATCAGATAGGGCCCGGCTAGTGTCCTGGGCAAGACTTAACAATCTATCACGCCCTCCTTGTGTGATGATATTTTTACATTTGCTCATGATTGTGATAATTTTTACTATAAACTTGTTGGTGAGAAATGGAGGACATATGGAGAAGCAAAAGACGGAGTCCATTCACGAGCTGACCCCTCGGCAGGCTGGAGAGTATCTTCGCAATGTGGCTCAGGCCCTGGAAGAGGGCCATATAGGGCTGGAGGACCTGGATCTCGACTGGCAGCAGATCCACAAGCTGGAGCTCAAGCTGGTAAACAGGGACGGAGATGTGGGCATCAAAACAAAGATAGAGCCCTGGGTCCAGAAGTCCGGGAAAAAGAAAAAGCAAAAGAGGGATTCCGCCCCGGACGGGAAGGCGGGAGAGAAGGGCAGGCCTTTCAAGGCCCTGAAAAAGGATATGGAGAAGACTTTTAAGGGCATCCGGTCCAGCATGCAACAGGGAGGCTCACCTCCCCTGGAGGATGCTCGGGAGCTGCACAGCCAGGCAGAGGAGATGCAGCAGAAAGCAGGCCGGAATCAGGAGGGCTACTCCGCATTCCTGGAGCTGACTGCCGGATTGGTTCAGTCTGGAGAGGAAGGTGATCCGGAGCGAGGCCGCAGGCTGATCCAGGATATGCATCAGGCCGAAAAGGACTGTCATGCCCGCTACAAATAGTGGAATCCGGGAATGGGAGCTTATTTGGGGCTTTCCCGGTACAAGCTTGCATGGCTCTCAATAATGGAAACCGCCAAGGCGCGAAGGACGTTAAGACGCCCTGCACCCATTCAGCGCATGAGTGCAGGGCTGCATGAGGCTTGGTCGGATTCTTTTCGAGGGTACAATAGGTTTAAAGCATCGACCCTCAAAAAGGCTCTCTCCCGCTTCCCGTCCGGAGGCTCGCTGTCAGGCCTACTGCGGTCCCGATGCACCGGCTGCTATCCAATCCTTGATCAGCCGGATCTGCTCCTCGCTCAACGGAGACTTGCGAAAGGGCATCCTGGGCTCGGATTGCCCTGTGATTCGGGCGTACAGCTCGCTTTCTCCAGGCTTTCCCTCATTCACCACCGGCCCGTGCTCCGTGCCGGACATGAGCTCCTTGTAGGAGGTGAGCCGTAGACCATGGGGAGGGTTGCTCCCGGAATGGCAGCTTGTACACCGATTATCCAGGATAGGCTTGACCCTGGCGAAAGAAGCCGTTTCCCGCTTTGCTTCCTCCTGGGCGGTGGCGTTTGCTTCCGCTTCCACCTTCCCCTGTTGGGTGCCGAACACAATCTCTCCCCCGAAATAGGCCAGCCCGACAACCAGCACAAAAGCCAGCAGATACAGGGAAAGTGCCGGGGCCTTTTTTTCCGTATCCCTGCGCTGACGAACGGCTGCAGCAATAAGGGCTCCCAGGCAGGCCGCTGCCAGAACCATCTTCACGATGATCGGCGTCATGGCCTCTGCGCCGTAGAAATAGATCCAGTCCGTTATCCCCAGGATAGCGGTGGGCACGATGGCTATCAACGCAACCGCGTGACAGTGACGCGCAGTAGGGGCAAAGCGGGAAAAGCGTGTGATCTGGGAGAGAAGCGCAAAGATCAGGGCCCCGATGACCATGCCTATGGTCAGATGTGTCAGGGGCGGATGAAGGGGATGGGTATACCCCAGAGCGGAAAGGTTTTCGTACAACGCGCTCAATTCCATTCAAACCTCCCTTGCGTTCTCGGTTGCCGGGGAAGAACAGCCGTGGCTCCGCACCCGAAAATTGTGTGTCTGGGCATTGGCTCATCATTTTCAAACAAGTAGACTTTTGTTCACTTTTTGACAATCCCCGATGCTTTCCGGGGGCCGAACACCCGTGCATCAGGTGAATCCCTACAAGGGATAGTTGAGAACTTTTATAGCGGAGGTTTCGTCAACTTTCTTCGAGAGTCGCTTGGGGGTAACTGGCCGTGTGACGAGCGTTAGCAGAGTGATGAAAAATTTCTTTTCAGGCAGGCCATCCCCCAAATTTCAAAAAAGTTCAAGGACGTAGTTGACCCCGTGAAATTATTTTTTGTTTCACTGTGGCGTAGTCAGCATCCATGAGAGTGTGAGCTTAAGCAACACCGCAATTGGAAGATTTTCAAGGGGGTGCTAGGCGCTTGGGGGTGTATCGTGTGACCAGCGTGCGCGGCTGGATGCGGTCCCCGACAAGGCGCAGTCGCCAGGACCAGACCCCGGCGCACACCGAGGCCAGGATGCCGAGGCCGATGTCCCTCCAGGCTTTGGGGCCAAGGACCTCCTGAAACCTCTTTTCCAGATCCCGAATCTTATCCCGCTCGCGCTCATTGACGGCAAAGCGGGCCATGATCGGAAGCAGGGGGCGGTAGTCCTCAAGCTCGTCCAGGAGCTGTTCGTATCTGGCCTTGAAGACTTCGTCCTTCCGGGCCAGCTCCCGCATGGTCCCTGTCCCCCGAAGAGCCGTCTCCACCAGGCGAACCATGGAGCTTCCATTTCTTTGATAGTCCGCGTCGAATGCGAACTGGAGCCACTTTTCGGCCTCTTCCCCGGATAAGCGGCTGTGGCGGAAGTTGAGATATTTCTGCCCGTGCCACTCCTCAAAGGGCAGATCCCACCTGAGCAGGCCGGCCTCTTTGAGCTCCAGATAGAGCCCTGTCATGGGCAGGCCAGTGAGGAGCATGAACTGGATGAGGTCCGGCTCGAGATCGATAATGAAATCGATATCCTCTTGCAGGGTGGAGGGATCGTGGTGCTCCAGGCCGAGAATGCCCGAGGTCAACACCCCGATTCCGTGATCCCGGAGATCCCTCACCAGGGAGGGGAAGTCGATGCCTTCGTTCTTGCCAAAGGGGGATCCGCTCGGCGATTCCACGCCGATCCAGACCAGCTTGACCCCGAGCCGGACCAGATTGGGAATGCCGAACCGGAGCACAGTGTCCGCTGAGGAGAAGATCTGGAAGCGGAACCAGCGCTGATGCTCCTCCATGAGACGGAGCATGTCCCATGCCCTCTGTTCCTCCTTGAGGAAGTTCTCGTCCATCACGAAGAAGGAGTCGGAACCGGATTCTTGGGAAATCCGGCGGGCCAGGTCGAAGAGCTCCCGTCCGGTCCGGACGAAGGGGAGGTACTGCTTGCCGAAGAAGTGGGAGGTGCAGCAGAACCTGCATGCATTGGGACAGCCCACTCCGGGGGCCAAGAGGGAGGCGGTGGCCCCCTTCAGGGGAACGCCCATGATGCGGCGGTACTCGTTGCTCGGCAATGTGGGGTGCGCCACCGGGGCAGCGGGGTCCTGTCCCAGATAGGAGCGCAGCCAGCGGATGCCGTCGCCCTGAACGACATGATCGCAGTCAACGAGCTCTTCCAGCCCCTCGATGGCCGCACCGTGGCCCCCCAGGACGATGACGGCATCCGGGGCTTCCTCGCGGATGAGACGGCACATCTCCCTGGTTTTGGCGAAGTTGGGGGTGATGAAGGAGATGCCCACCAGGTCGTATCCCTTTCGAATTTCCCGCACAAATCGTTTGCGGGAGGGGAAGTCCAGCACGGTCACATCGGCGTCGACATTGGCAGCCATGAAGTAGAGCCCGAAGGTGCGGTGGTGCAGGCGGAGCGAGGCCAGGCCCTGGGCCTTGGTGACCTGGTTGTGGAAGAGCTCCATGATGTTTTCCTTCCTGCCGAAGGCGTCGTCGACCCCGTAGGGTCCGAAGACGCCGCAGAGCAGGATCCGCTGGGGCCGGTTCGCGGTTTGGGTGGGGCTGGCCCCGGATTGATTTGCTGATCGATTCATGGAAAGGCTATTCTCCTACGTGCTCCTCGGTCCCGCGCCCTCCGGCCTGGCCAGAACCATCTGGTAGTCGTCGATAACGCGGCATTTGAACCCTGCCTGGCAGTAAGAAAGGTAGTAATCCCATTTTCTGCGGAAGGTCTCGTCGTATCCCAACTCCGCCACTCTGGCTTCGTTGTCGCGAAAACTCTGCTGCCAGAGGGCCAGAGTCCGGGCGTAGTGCGGAGCCAGGGACTCGAGGCCGAGCACGGTCAGGTTCGTTGTGTCCCGCACCACCTCCATGACGCGAGTCAGGGAGGGCAGGAGCCCTCCGGGAAAGATATGCTTGCGGGTCCAGTCCCCTTCCCTCCGGTAGGCCTCGTAGCGCTGATCGTGGATGGCGATGAACTGGATGCACACGGAGCCCCCCGGTGCCAGGAGCCGATCCAGGGCGGCGAAGAAGTCCTTGTGGTACGCGTGCCCCAGCGCCTCGATCATCTCGATGGAGACGATCCTGTCGTAGGTTTGCCCGACATCGCGGTAGTCCTGGAGCCGGAAGTCGACGAGGTGTGCCAGACCGAGATCCAGGGCCCTTTGCCGGGAATGGGCCTGCTGGTTCGGGGAGATGGTGATCCCGTCCACGCGGCAGCCGAAGCGCTGGGCCGCATACAGGGCGAAACCGCCCCAGCCTGAGCCGATTTCCAGGACGTGCCTATCCGGACCCAGGTCCAGCTTGTCCGCGATCCGCCGGAACTTGGCCTCCTGGGCCCGGGAAAGGTCCGTGTCCCAGTCCGGGAAGTAGGCACAGGAATAGGTCATTGACGGGTCCAGAAAGGTTTGGAACAGCTCGTCACCCAGATCGTAATGGCTCTGGATGTTTTCCCGCGCTCCGGACCTCGTGTTGCGGCGTCCCCCCAGCCGCCGCAGCCGGTTGGAGATGGAGACCAGGGGGCGCGGGATGTTCAGGACCTCGGATACGCGCAGATATTCTCGGTTCAGGGAGAAGAAGCGCAGCAGCTCCGTCAGGTGCGGCGTGGTCCACCAGCCGGAGGTGTAGGCCTCGCCGAAGCCGATATCCCCGGACAGGGCAAGCGCTCTGTAAAAGCGCGGATCCCGGATGGTCAGCTCTACCGCGGGTCCGGGATCGCTCCCCGGGTAGAGCTCTTTCCGGCCGTCGGGCTGGATGAGCGTGAGATGTCCGGTCCGGATCCGCTGGAGCAGTCTGGTCAGGGCCTTGCGGGCCAGGCGGGAGACGAGGTCGGGGCGAGCGGTGTCCCCGCCGCGCAAGGTCATGGGACTGGAGGGCGTGGGCCTGGTATGGACCGGGAGCTTTTTTCCGTAATAGAGCCTGACCGCCTGTTTGATGATCCGCGGAAAGGTCAGAGCGCGCTGGGGGTGCAGCAAAAATCCGGACAGAGACCGGGTGTTCGGAGGACGGCCGGGTTCCTCGGCCCACAGGCGGGTCCGGAGGATGGGTTCGCCCTCCCTGATGAGGTCCACGGCCAGGTCCAGCCCGTACCGGGGATCAGCAAAGCAAAAGGCGTATTCCCCCTTCATGTTGTTGAAGGGCGAAACGTGGAACCTCTTGGTGTCTGTGTATCGGGCCGGAAAGGATTTCGCCTCCCCGTTGCCGAGCACGTAGATGTGCTTTTCACCGAAGGTGTTGTTCACCTCGGCCACTACTGCGGCCGCTCTATCCGCAGTTTCATGGGTGAACACGAACCAGAAGCTCACCGGATTGAAGGCGCCCCCCGGAAAACGGGCAGTCGTGACCAGCCGAACGCAGCCCAGGGCGAGCGAGCGGTCGGCTCCGCCCGCAGCCAGGGCTCGACCGAGCTTGTCCCGCAGCCCGCCGGGACCCGCATGCAGGTAGTCCCCCTCCCTGAGGGAAAACAGCCTGGGTCCAGTGCTGCCGCTCCGGGCGGATGATCCCTGGGCGATTCGCCTGCCGAAGAGGGGCCCGTCCAAGAGCCCGGCCTCCAGCTCGTTGAGGTCGAAAACGAAAATCGGCATCCGGTAGCGGAATTCGTGTTTGACCGGAGCAAGTCTTTCGTGGAGAAGGTGTGCGTCATAGAACCTGGATTTCATGGTTCGATCCCGAAGTGCTTATGGACCAGATCCACAGCGGACCGGGCGCCGTCCTCGTGAAAGCCGTACCCGTGATAACTGCCGCAGAAGTAGGTCCCATTGCGTCCGGATATGGAGGGCAACAGCTTCTGGGCCTGCAGGGTTTCCATGCTGAAGACCGGATGCTCGTAAATGGTGCGGTAGGCCGTCGTGTTTGGAGCAAATTCCCAATCGGCATTAAGGCTCACCATCCAGCTCCTTGTTGCGTTGAGGCGTTGAAGGCGGTTCATCCAGTAGGTCACCCGAACCTGACGTGTTGTTTGGTCATCCGCGAACCGGAGCACGTTCCAGCAGGCCCAGGCCCTTTTAAGGGGAGGCATGTGGCTCGGATCGCAGTGCAGGACCGTTGTGTTGGCCGAATAGCCCCAGGGTCCGAGGGCGGAGCGCTCCAGCTCATCCGCATCCGGGAGCATGGACATGGCCTGGTCGGCATGGGC
>CAYNCR010000033.1:0-8233 GCA_964395575.1 uncultured Desulfohalobiaceae bacterium | reverse complement strand
TGCGGCTATCACCGCGGCGTCGAACCGCTCCTCCCCGCCTTGGTAATGGACCACTGGGCCCTGGGGTGTTCTGCTGACGGCGCGAACGGGCTCCTTGAGGCGGATTTCTCCGGGGAACCGCGACTCGAAGGCGTCCAGATACGTCCGGCTGCCGCCCTTGATGAAGCGCCACTGGATGCTGCCGGGCCTGGAGAGAAGGCCGTGATTGTCCACGAAGCGCAAGAACAGCGAGGCCGGGATAGCCAGGGAATCGGATCCGGGAGCGGACCAGATGGCCTGGATCATGGGGCTCAGGTAGTCCCGCTCGAGCCTTTTCCCGGAGCCGATTCGCTCGAGATAGGCCTTGAGGGGGCCGTCTCCCACGTTGTCGCGGTGTAGGTCTTTTGCCGCGCGTCGATTGAAGCGGATGACCGAGGCCAGGAAGGACCAGAATCCCGGATTCCAGGCGTTCCCGGCCCGTGCGAAGAGCCCGGCCAGGCCGGTGCCCGCGTAGGCGAACCCGCTGTCCGGATCGCTCAGGGAAAAGGACATGTCCGTGGGCGCGCCCCGTATGCTCAGCTCGTCGAGAAAGCGGATGAAGTTGGGGTAGGTCCGGTCGTTGTACACGATAAAACCGGTATCGATGGGCATACCCTCGTCCTGCGGGAACCCGGATCCGATCTCGATGGTGTTGGTGTGCCCGCCGAGACGGTCCCGGGCCTCGAAGAGCACGACCTCGTGCCTGCGGGCCAGGTAGTGGGCCGCTACGATTCCGGAGATACCGGCTCCGATCACCGCGATGCGCTGTCTCCTCACGGCATCCATCTCCTGGACATGAGGTAGTGGGCAACGAGCCATTCGTTGCCCTTACGGGAGGCGAACAGCTCAGAGCAGGCCAGGAGGAACATGCGCCAGCGACCAAGCTGGAGCGCGCCCTGTTTCTGGCCGTAGGCCCGGGAAAGGATCTCCAGAATCGTGTCCCGGGAGGCGTCGAGCTGGGAAAGCCAGGAGTCGATGGTCCGTGCATAGTGCAGCCCGTTCACCCTCCAGTGGTCTCGCAGGACAAGATCCCGCTGCAGATGGAGCAGCAGGTTGTCCGAGGGCATGATGCCCCCGGAGAAAAAGTGTTTGCTCATCCAGTCTCCCGGCCCCTGCCGGAAGGGATAGGCCAGCTCCCTGTGGGCGAAGACGTGCAGGAAGAACAGCCCGTCCTCCCTCAGCCAACTGGAGACCCGTCCCAGCAGCTCGGGCCAGTTGGCCATGTGCTCGAACATTTCCACCGAGAGGATCCGGTCGAAGGGTCCCCTTCCCTGGGGCGGCTCGAATTGGTTCATGTCCGCGGTTACGGCGCGCACATTGTCCAGATTTTTCTCCGCTGCCCGGTCGCGAATGAAGGCGCCCTGCTGAGCGGAGTGGGACACGGCTGTGATCTGCGCGCGAGGAAAGCGTTCCGCGGCCCAGAGGGAAAAGGCTCCCCAGCCGCAGCCAAGATCCAGAATGCGCATCCCGTCTTCGATCTGGGCCCGCTCCGCGGTGAGACGCAGCATGGCCTCCTCGGCCCCGGCCAGGAGCTCTCGCTCCGAGGCGGCTTCCACGCTTTGGGGATGCCGACCCAGCTGTTCCTCCGGCCAGAGGCAGGCGCTGTACTTGAGCCAGGGGCCGAGGATATTCTCGAAGAAAGCCGCGGACACCTCGTAGTGCTGCCTGTTGGCCTCCAAAGGTGCCGGGGCGATGGGCCGCGTTTGCATGTCCCGCAGGAAGGCCCGCAGGGATTCCTGTCTGGCTTCTGTCCTGCCGGGGTCCTCCCTTTTCAGGACTTCTCTGTGGCGCAGACGGATGATCCGTCGCACTAGCCGGTCCGGAATGCGTCCGCTCTCGGCCAGCCGGATCCCGAAGGTCGTGGTGTCCGGTCCCCTCGGAGGCAGGGGAATGAAGGCGCTGACCCGCCGCTTGTACTCGCCCAGCTCAGAGTGGTTCTGGCCCATTTTCCTCTCGGTAAGGCTCACTCCGGACACCTTGAGCAGGAGAAGGGTCAGGAGCAAGGGGCCGATAAAGGTCCACCAGCCGCTCGGGGAGGAGCAGGCAACCAGAAAGATGCCCCACCACATGACGGTCTCGCCGAAGTAGTTGGGATGCCGTGTGTAGCGCCATAATCCCCGGTCCAGGATCTTCCCCTTGTTTGCGGGATCGGCCTTGAAGCGGTAGAGCTGCTCGTCGCCAACCGCTTCGAAGAAGAATCCCGTGAACCACAGGAGAATGCCCAGACCGTCCAGAACGCCGAGTCCCATGGCGGCCTGGCCGCGCATGCCGACCTGCACCGGCAGGGAGACGACCCACATGACGGCGGCCTGCAGGAGGAAAACGGTCGGCAGGGAGCGGATGCGAAAGCTGTCCGGATGCGCGGCCCGCATGTCGGCGTAGCGTGAATCCTCGGGCTGGCCCAGATTGCGCCTGGTCAGGTGGAAGGCGAGGCGCACGCCCCACACGGTGACCAGAAGGGCGATGATGAGGCTCTGAGCCAAGGGGCCGTGGCTTGCGGCGAAGCTCAGCCAGGCGATGACCACAAAGCCGGGGCCCCAGAAGGAATCGACAACCGAGGCCTTATCCGTGAGGAGATGTACCCCCCAGGCGATGAGCATGACCATGATCGATGCGGCAAGATTCCAGGCAAAGAGTTCTGCGAGATTCATGCGCCGTTTTCTCCTGTGGGTTGAAGTCGTGTCCCGGGATTGAGCGGATCGAGGGTCGATCGGCCGTCTTGACGGCGCCGGATCCCCTCGAGCACGGCCTGGTGTCTGGAACGGGACAAGGGGTAGGCCAGGGTAATGAGGATGGCTCCGATCTGGCAGAGGCAGGGCACCAGACAGTAAAGCACGCGCAGGGCCAGCTTGACCTCCTGGGATTGCTCCTGTCCCGGCTGATAGCCGAAATAGTCGAGCAGGGGCAGAGCGAGCCCCAGACCCACGGCAGAGGATCCCTTCCGGACCACCGACCAGACCCCGATGAACCGGCCTTCCCGTCTTTGCCCGTGCAGGAGCTGGTCGTAGTCGATGACATCGGCCTGCATGGCTGCGGGCAGCGCAAGAGAGGCGCCGAAGCCTGTTCCGGAAATCGCGGTGAGGAGGGCATAAAGGACAAGATCCCCCCGGCCCAGAAAGAAGATCCCCAGAAAGGCCCCGGTGTTAATGGCCATGGCCGCTATCCAGGCCCGTTTTTTGTCCACGCGGCGGGCAATCCAGAGCCAGAGCGGCAGAAAGGCTATTCCAGAGCAGACATAGAGAAGAATGAAGACCTCAGTTTGCCTGCCGCCCAGAACATACTCCACGTAGTAGATAATAAGGGTCGCCGGCAGATTGGCTCCTATAGCGGCAACGGCATAAGCAGCCAGAAGCACCAGAAAGGGGCGGTTGGTCAGGGTTTCTCGCCAGGAGCTCCAGAAGTGTTCTCTCCCCTCGTCGTCTTCCAGGTGCGTTCCGGTCCGTTCTCGGATTCGAAGGGCGCACATCCAGCAGCAGACAAGGGTCAGCGGGATAAAGACCGCGGCGAAGACAGCGAACTTGATCCGCTGATCCGCAGGGGATTCGGAGAGCGCGAGTCCCCGCTCGATGAGCAAGGGAGTGCCAGCGGCCACGACAGTCCCGGCAATGGTCATGCCCTCGCGGAAGCTGAACAGCGCGGTGCGTTCGTCATAGCTGAAGGTGACTTCCGGTCCCAGGGACTCCCAGGGCACATCGACCACGGTCCAGGCCAGTGACAGCAAGAGGATGGATGCGGCGAACCACAGGGTCACCAGCCCCTGATTCCAGTCCGGCGGGACGTACAGTGCGGCCAGGAACAGGGACAGAGTCAGGGATCCGAGGGCGATGTACGGCCGTCGGCGTCCGAAGCGGGTCCGGGTGCGGTCCGAGATGACGCCGATAAGGGGATCGCTGGCCGCATCGGCGAGCCGGGCGGCGAGAATGATTCCGCCCATCGCCGTTGCAGAGACACCGACCACGTCCGTGTAGAACTTGGGAATGTACACGTACAGAGGGACACCCACAGCTGCGAGCACAAGCCCGGGGAGGGAATAGACGAGTTTGTCCGACAGAGGGACATAACCGGCAGATTTTTCCATGAAATATCCTCTGGGAGTATTTTCCCATTGTATTCACACCACTGTAACGGTCAATAAGTACTTGGATCCATTTGGGCGAATTTTGCCGTTTCAGGGAACAGGGCCCGTAAATGCAGGCTCAAGGGCCAAGGGAAAAACTCATGATTTGCGTTATTTCACAGGACAGGCCGTCTCCGGTATCATCGTATCAAAGGCCTTTGTCGGCGAGGCCCCTTTAACCGGGCAGGCCCAGTTAAATGCAGCGAAGCTGCCCTGCCGGAGGCAGGATTTAACCGGGCAGGCCCAGTTAAATGCAGCGAAGCTGCCCTGCCGGAGGCAGGATTTAACCGGGCAGGCGCAGATTCAAGTGTGTCTGGAATTGATGGATTATGCTCCCTGAATGCCCGAAAAACCTGTCCGAATGAGCCATTTCCATGCCTGACAGAACCGTGGCTCTGCACACAGCGGTTCTGATGCTGGGTGCCGTTTCCCAGGTCGGCCAGGTGCTTTTTTTGCGTGAGCTGTTGATGGTCTTCCACGGAAACGAGCTTTCCGTGGGGTTCATCCTTGCCGCGTGGCTCTTTTGGGTCGGTGTGGGCAGCCGTTTGGGCGCCTTTCTGGCAGAGCGCATCCGCAGCGTTCTTTTCCTGCTGGCGTTCAGCTCCGCAGGGCTTCTTCCGGTTCTGCCGGGAACCGTCTTTCTCATCCGGATCCTGCGCGGCTTTTTCCCTGTTCTGCCCGGGGGCTCCTTTTCTCCGGCAGATATGGCCCTGGCTTGCGTTCTGCTGCTCGCCCCTGTCTGCCTGCTTCTCGGGGTGCAGTTCGTGGCACTGTCCCGGACCTGGCGGGAGAGGGACGAGGCGACGGACACATCCGGAGCGGCCAAGACCTATGTGGTCGAAGCCGCGGGGAACATGCTCGGCGGCGTGGCCTTTACCTTCCTCCTGGTGCACACGCTCAGCTCCTTGCATTCCGCTGTTTTGCTCGGCGCTCTCCTGCTTGCGGCGTTTTCCGTCCTGGTGCTCCGAATGCATCGGGATCGGGGAGGCTCCTCCCATCGCTCGGCCATGGTCCTGCTTTGTCTTGCTGCGCTTGCGGGGTTGGCTATGCCCTATCTGGGGGACCTGAACCAACTTGCCCACCGCTTGCAGTGGCGACAAATGGCTCCGGAGCATCGGCTCGTGAAAACCAGGCAGTCCAGATACGGCAATATTGCTGTTCTCGAGCGCGAGGGGCAGTACAGTTTTTTCCAGAGCGGCCATCTGCTCTTTTCCACTGCGGGGAGCGAGGGCGGGGTTTCCGGACTGGAGGAACAGCCGGCGGCTGAATTCGCCCATCTGGCCATGGTGCAGCAGGAGAGCCTGGACCGTGTGCTTCTGGTGGGGGGAGGGCTGAGTGGAACACTCTCCCGGATCCTTAAGCATCCGGTGCAAAGCGTGGACTATGTAGAGCTGGACGAGGTGCTGATCCGCACCGCCGCGGAGTACGTCCCCAGCTCCACGCTCCGGGCACTGGAGGACGAACGGGTCAATGTCAGGCATGTGGACGGCAGACTCTGGATGAAGCGGACGGACAGGGAATACGACCTGGTCATCGTGGATGTGCCAGACCCGGTCACCGCAGCCCTGAACCGCTACTACACGCGGGAATTCTTCCGCGAGGCCAGGAAACGACTCCGCTCTGACGGAGCTTTCGTGATCGGGGCCGATTCCACTCCGGACCTGAGGGATACCGCTGCTGCCAACCGAAATTCCGCCCTGTATCACACATTGAGCAGTGTGTTCTCCCGGGTGAAGGTCGCGGGCGACGAGTTTATGTTCTTCTTTGCCTCCCGGTCGGAGGGGAGCATATCCGTGGATCCCCTCACTCTGAGCAGACGCTTCGAGCGGCGCGGCATCGAGGACGACGCCTTTTCCTCGCGCCATTTCCGGCTTCTCCTGCGAAAGCCCGATGTGCGGCGCGCCAACTGGCTTGTCAGCAGCCACGGACGCGGAACCGGGGCTCATCTGGACAGCCCGGAACCCGCTCCCCTGTCTCCGGGCACCCTTGGGGAGCAGGCGAAACGGGACCTGCAGCGGGTGAACGAGGCCTTCTTCATCAACCGGGATTTCAAGCCCATTGGGTACTTCTACAGCCTGATGTTCTGGGATCGCTCGACCCGGGCGGAGCCGACAAAAGCCCTCGCCGCCCTGTTGCGGGTAAAGCTCTGGTGGGTGCTGCCCATTGCGGGGCTGATCCTGCTCGCGGGCGCGGGGATGCGAGGCGCGGGCGGCAGGATCGCAAGGGGCCGGACCGCCTCCTTCTCCCTGCTGGTCACTGTGTTCAGCACAGGGCTTTCCACCATGCTTTTGCAGATCGCCCTGCTCTTCACCTTCCAGAGCGTTTACGGATTCGTGTACGAGATGGTCGGTCTGATCACGGCCCTGTTCATGTTCGGGCTGGGCCTGGGGGCTGCCGCGTCGAATCGTTTCGTCGCGGACAAGGCGGACATGAGCACCCTGGCCCTGGTGCAGCTGTGCATGAGCCTCTGGGCCGGATTGATTGCCCTGGGCCTGCCGCAGCTCGCCAAGGCGGAATCTCCGGCTCTTCTTTTCGCGGCTTTTTCGGGCATGACCTTCCTGGCCGGGATGCTCAACGGCCTGGATTTTCCATTGGCCGCGGCCTGTTCCCACAGGATACGCCGCAAACCGGACGCATCCGCCGGAGCCGTGTACGGCCTGGAGCTGTTCGGGGCCTGTCTCGGCGCGGTGCTCGCCTCGGTGGTGCTTGCGCCGGTTCACGGGATTGTGGCCTGCTGTCTCCTGGCAGGTCTTGGAAACGGTGTCGCCTGTGTGCTACTTCTGCTGTCACGGAGGGATTATGCCTCACTCCAGACGCAAAAGGGATCCGTGGAGCAGGCGGGATTTCCTTAAAGCCGGCGCCTGCGGATTCTGCGCCCTTTGCCTGGGCGGGCTTCCCGGCGAAGGCAGTGCCCAGACAAGTGCGGGATCGGCAGCCGCGAGCAAGGGCTTCGTGAATCCCGTGCCCTCCCCGTGGTTCCGGGAGCTATCCGGAAACGGGGTGAAGTGTCGGCTCTGCCCGCGCGAGTGCGAGCTCTCTCCCGGAGAGAGGGCCGTGTGCCGAGTGCGGGAGAATCGCGACGGCCAAGGCTACACCCTGGCCTACGGCAATCCCGCTTTGGTGCGCGAGGACCCGGTCGAGAGGCTCCCGTTCTTCCACATCCTTCCCGGAAGCCGAACCCTGTCCCTGTCCACCGCGGGCTGCAACCTCTCCTGCTCCTTCTGCGAGGTCTGGGACATGGCCCAAGTGGATCCAGAAGACCTCTACGCCTACGACATGCCCCCGGAACGTGTGGTCCGGCACGCCAGGGAATCCGGCCTGTCCATCCTGAGCTACGCCTTCGGCGAGCCCGCTGTTTTCTACGAGTACATGCACGAGATCGCTTCCAGGGCCAGGGAGGAGGGCATGGCGAACCTCCTGCACACGGCCGCCTACCTCCGGCCGGAGCCGCTGCGGAACCTAGCCCCCCTTCTGAACGGGGCGAATGTGGATCTCAAGGGGTTCGATCCCCAATTCTACCGCGATGCGGTGGGCGGGGAAATGCAGCCGGTGCTGGACGCGCTGAAGGTGCTCCGCGAGCAGGGCGTTCATCTGGAGATGACCACCATCCTTATCCCCGGCCTCAACGACGGGGACGAGCATATAGAGGCCATGTGCGATTGGATCCTGCGGGAGCTGGGTCCGGATGTGCCTCTGCATTTCTCCCGGTTCTATCCCCTGTACCAGCTCTCGCACCTCCCTCAGACCCCTGTTTCCACCCTGGACCGGGCTCGCGACACCGCACGCCGGGTCGGCCTTGAATTCGTCTATGTGGCCCGGGTTACCGGACACGAGGGGGAGAACACCTTCTGTCCGGGATGTGGGGAGCCGATTATCGAGCGGACAGGATTCATTATCGACCGCGTGCGGATGGAAGAGGGTAAATGCGGCCGTTGCGGCACAAGGATTCCGGGCAGATGGAGCTAGGGTTTGTCAAATTTATAAAATTCGAATATCGAAATCCGAAATCCGAAACAAATAGCAAATTCGAATTTATTAATTACCAAAACAACTGACTTAGACTTTGACATTTTGGTCATTATTCGAGTTTGTTTCGAA
>CAYNCR010000032.1:0-15833 GCA_964395575.1 uncultured Desulfohalobiaceae bacterium | reverse complement strand
CCGTCGAAAGGGGCCTGGAGCAGGCATTCCTCCAGATGGGCCCGGGCCAGCTCGAGGTCTGCCTCGGCCTCCTCCACGTTGGCCTCCTGCACCGCGATCTCGGTCGCGGTGGGACCGGCCTGGAGCATGCGCAGCTTATCCTCGGCGTTCTCCAGCTCCGCCCTGGCCACCTCCATTCTTTCCCGGGCCTGTTCCAGGCTCTGCTCGGAGGTGTATTCCTTGGACTGGAGCCGCTTTTGCCTGGCATAAGCCGTCCGCGCCTCTTCCAGCGTGGCCCGCCACTTCCGCACGCTGGCCTCGGCCTGGTCGATCTCTTCGGGACGTGGGCCAGCCTTGAGGTCGGCCAGCTTTGCCCGAGCCACCTTGAGCTTGGCTTTTGCCTGCTTGGCTTCCGCCTGATACACCTGCCTGTCTATCTCGATGAGCTTTTCTCCCGCCTCCACCTCATCGCCCTCGCGCCACGGGCAGTATGCGATGGGGCCCTCCTTTGTGGCCGCGATGACCACTGACTCAGTGGCAACCACCTCACCGGTCCTTTCCAGGGTGCGCGCTATCTCTCCCTCTTGGGCCGCTTGCACCTTCACATTTCGGGGGCCGCCGCGCTTTTTCCCCTGTGATCCGTTGTTGCCCGAGTCGCCTCCGGCAATGGACAAGAAAAGGAAGGCTCCCGCTATGGCGAGCATAACTGCCGCGGCAATGATCGTTCTCTTGGCACTGACTTTCACTGTTCTTTCTCCAGTTGGAGCGCGTGGTTGGTTAGGGTGGCCGACATATCCATCAGGCGATCCAGTGCTTGCGGATATTGCGAAGGCTCAGGCCGAAGAGGCCCAGACAGAAGGCGACGAGGGCGAAGAAGCTCACGGAGTAGGGCAGGAGGTTCCCGCCGTGCACCGCCCCGTGGAGCACGTCCGCTCCGTAGGTCAGGGGCAGGGCGAAGGAGACGGGCTGCAGGACCACGGGGAGCTGATCCACGGGGAAGAAGAGGCCGCAGAGGAAGAGCATGGGGAAGCGGAAGAAGTTGGAGAAGGTCATGGCCTCGAAGACCTCCTTGACCGCCACGGCGATGAACAGGCCCAGAAAGGTGGTGGCCACGGCGATGAGGGCCACCGCCGGGACAAAGGCGGTCCAGGTCACGCCGGAGAGATCCATGAGGAAGGCGGCCATGAGCACAGGAACCAAGGCGTTGGCCATCCCGAAGAGGATGGCCCCGCTAGTCTTGGCCAGCATGAGCATTTCCAGGGGGATGGGGGCCAGCAACAGGCGCTCGAAGGAGCGCTGCTTCTTCTCGAAGGTCACGGTCACCGCGAGCATGGAGGTTGTGCCGAAGAGCACGGAGACCGCGACCACCGCGGGCAGCAGGGAGGGGATGTCGCTCAGGCCGCTTCCGGACTTGATGAAGAACATCCCGGTCCAGGCCAGGGGAAAGAGGAGCCCCCAGCTGATGTTCGGGGGCTTGAGGTAATAGGTCCGGATGTCCTTGCGCAGGATGGAAAGAAAGGCGATCCACAGCCTCATGACGTATTGCCCCGGTCTTCGCTTCCCGTTTTCAAGGTCTCCGCCTCGATTCCGGTGATCCGCACGAACACGTCCTCCAGGGAGGGCCTGATCCTGCGGGCCTCATAAACCTCCACCCCGCTGCTCTCCAGGAAGTGAACAAGGGTCCCGGCCTGGATGGGGGCGCTGGAGGAGGCCCGCAACAGACCCTGTTCGGGGAAGGAGAGCTCCAGGTTGGGAAAGGCCCGGGCGATATCCTTTTCCATATCCTGGATGTCGCCATTGGTGCTGATCTGCAGGGTATGAGCGGCCTGAGCTGGCTGGAGCAGCTCCTCGACCCCCGCAATGCGCACGATGCGGCCGGAGACGAGAAAGGCGATGCGCTGACAGAGCCTCTCCGCCTCCTCGATATAGTGGGTGGTCAGGAAGATGGTGGTTCCACCGCGATGCAGGTCCGCCACGATCCGGCGCAGCTGCCTGGCGCTCGCCACGTCGATTCCCGTGGTGGGCTCGTCCAGGAAGAGGATGCGGGGGCTGTGAATGATGCCTGCGGCGATGGTCAGCTTGCGCTTCATGCCCTTGGAGTACCCGGCAAACTTTCGATCCGCCGCCTTGGCCAGGCCGAATCCCTTCAGGAGCTCCTCGGCCCTGGCCCGGCGCTCCGGTTTGCCCATCCCGTAGAGGGAGGCGCAGAAGCAGAGGTTGTCCCGTCCGGTCAGCTCCGGGTAGAGGTTGCTCTCATCCGGCACCACGCCGAGGAGATGCTGGGCCCGCCTGGGACGCCGGGTGCAGTCGATGTCCCCGATGCGCACGGTTCCACTGTCAGGCCGGGCGAGCCCGGTGAGGATATTGATTGTTGTGGTCTTGCCCGCGCCGTTGGGGCCGAGGAAGCCAAACAGCTCGCCCGGCTCCACGCTGAAGGAGATGTCGGACACCGCCCGCACCCCCTCGAATCCCTTGGTCAGGTTCTCTACCTCGATGGCGTGACGCATCGCGTAGCTGCTCCTTGTATCCGTCCGAAGCGGGAGGGCCTTCGCCCGGGAGTTCTGTCCCGCTTTCGCGGAGCAAGAGAAAAAAACGCTCTAATTCAATTAAGTAAAAAATCAATCAGAACATAATTTTTTAAATAGGCTAGGTCAATACCAAATTTGCTGTCTGTGGGGGTTGTCGTGTGGGTCTGCAAGTCAAGGAAGCGAGGAGGGAGTGCGGGAAGGAAGGGTCCCCGGGACTCGCCGCTGGAGTGGAGGCAAGTCCCTTATGTTCCTGGTGCTCTTGCTTGCGGGCCAGATGGCAGACTCCGGTGGGCGTCTCCGTCGCGTAGGGGAAGTGCCTGTGTTTGACTTATACTGTGGGGCTTTCAAGCTCAACTCGGTCAATAGAAAGCAAATACACAAAATTCCAGGCTCATTATTCATTTTGTTTCGCGTCAGCTGATGCGAGGAGCTTTTGCCACCCTTTTTCCATGCCGAGCAGCGCGAGCCCCGATTTGCGTTAGGCATGCATAAAGTCAATCCGGGCTACGTTGTCTCGAAAAGTGGATCAGGGTATAATTTGCAAATAATAATGCGTGAGAGCTAGAGAGAGGATCATGGCTGTCTCCTGCGATACATCCGTGCGGCGGCTCGCGCTCTTGCTGGCCGCGTTTGTCCTATTGGCCATTGGCCTCCTGGGCTGTCGGGACGGGTACGAGCCCGAGGAAAAAGTGGTCGTCGATTTTCGGGACACCCGGCGCGTAGGGAGCAGGAACAGCTCCGCGGATCGGGAGCGGGAAGTCCTGCGCGCCGCTGCCGGAGCAATGGTCTCCCCGCGGGAGACCTACGAGCAGTACAGGGAGCTCTTTGAATACGTGAGCCGGAAACTGGACAGAGAGCTCGTCTTCGAGCAGCGCCAGACCTATGCCGAGGTCAACGAGCTCCTCGCCGAGAACGAGCTGGATCTGGCCTTCATCTGCTCCGGTCCCTACGCACTGGCCCGAGACAAGGGCTCATTCGAGCTGCTGGCCGCTCCGAGGATTAACGGGAGCGCTCGCTATCGGTCCTATCTTATTGTCGCCAAAGACTCGGACCATGACTCGCTGCGGGACCTCGAGGGCGCGAGCTTCGCCTTCACCGACCCGGATTCCAACACCGGGCACCTCGTCCCCTTGTACTGGCTCTCCCGGCTTGACGCTGACCCGGAGACCTTTTTCCAAAAAACGATCTACACCTACAGCCACGACAACTCCATTCTCGCCGTTGCCCGCGGCCTTGTGGACGGGGCGGCGGTGGACAGCCTGATCTGG
The DNA here is from genome assembly GCA_964395575.1 of uncultured Desulfohalobiaceae bacterium. Lineage (GTDB taxonomy): Bacteria > Desulfobacterota > Desulfovibrionia > Desulfovibrionales > Desulfothermaceae > JAIPDU01. Next base: position 12,058 of record CAYNCR010000032.1, on the reverse strand, counting down.
GACTATCTGCGCCAAAACGGCTCCGATGCGGCCGACCGGACCAGGGTCCTGCGCAAATCCCGGCCTTTCGGGATCCCGCCAGTCGTGGTCAGCTCGGGTATGGAGCCCGAGCTCAAGGAACAGATCGAAGAGCTGCTGCTGCGGATGCATACCACCCCAGAGGGCAGGTCCATTCTGGACCGGCTGCATATCGACCGATTCATCGTTGCCAAGGAGTCCTGGTACGACCCCATTCGCGCCATGGAGGCCAAGCTCCGGGAAGACTGGACGAATGAGAATAGCGCCGCGAAGCCTTAAGGGCACCCTCCTCCTGGTGCTCACCTCCTGGGTCCTGGTCACCTGCCTCCTCGTGGCCCTGCTGGCCTCCCTGCGCTATTCCGAGGCCCTCACCACGAATCTCCGGGCCCAGGCCCGGAATCAGGCCCATTCCCTGGCCCTGCAGATCGCGGACCCGATCCTGATCAACGATCTGGTGGGGGTGCAGAAGGCGCTTACCAATCACGTCCAGAGCCATTCCCTGGTGGAGTACGCCTTTGTGGTGCGGGGAGGGGAGGTCCTGGCCCACACAATGGAGGACGGGGTTCCGCAGGGGCTGGTGGGGGCGAATCAGCCAGGCGGGTCCAGGGAGCCCTCCACGAGGCGAGTGGTCTCTGCCGCGGGGGACAGGGATCTTCTGGATATCGCCCAGCCCGTTTTCGAGGGCAAAGCCGGCACCCTGCGCCTGGGTCTCAAAAGACAGGCCCTGCTGGCCAAAATGTACCAGATGTGGGGCGAGATCGGCCTGCTCGCCCTGGCCATTCTCCTTCCCGCCATCTGCGGAGGCGTCTTTTTCCTCCGCCGTACATTCAAGCCTCTGGAGTCGCTCGTGGCGGCAACCCGCTCCATGGAGGGCGGCGATCTGGACACCAGGGTCCGGCTCCGGGGCAAGGAGGAATTCGCCTCCCTGGGGGAAGCCTTCAACAGCATGGCCCAAAGGCTGCAGGACTACTCACTGCAGTTGCAACAACAAAGGGACAATCTGGAGCGGATGCACCATCAGCTCTCCACGGCGTACGAGGTCATCCGCGCCGTGTCCGCGCAAACCGGGCTGGACAGCATCTCCTCCCATTTGCTGGACAAGCTCCGGGAAATCCTCCCCTGCGCGCGGATGACCCTCCTCCTGCGCAGCAGGGACAGAAACAGACTCTACAGGCTCACCCCCGAGGGCGCGAAGATCCTGAGAGACCAAGAGCTGGTGGCCCGGATGGAGTCCCGTCTGAAGGGCCTTTCCTCCCTGCAGCTGCATAAGTCCCGAATATTTGGGCCTCCCCTGGTCGACGCCTCTTTTTCCCAGTCCTCCACCCAGGGGATCATTCCCATGGAGCACGGGGAGGACGTCCTCGGGGTCCTGGTGATCGCCTGCTCTGAGGAATGCGGCTGCGATTTCCGGGAGGTGGATCTTGTGGGGCTCATCATTGCCCACAGCTCGGACAGCATCTTCAGGGCGGCGGCCCAGGAGGAGGAGATGGAGGATCTGCGCTCCCGCCTCGAGGGGGATCCCGCCTACGGCCTGGTTGTGGGCAGGGATCCGAAAATGCAGAAGGTGTACAGCCTCATCGAGGAGGTGGCCCCCACGGACGCGACGGTCCTCATCCACGGGGAGAGCGGCACGGGCAAGGAGCTCGCCGCCAGGACCATCCACGACAAGAGCCCGCGAAGGGAGAACCCCTTTGTGGTTATCGACTGCTCCTCCTTTCCGGAAACCCTTATCGAGAGCGAGCTTTTCGGTCACGAAAAAGGGGCTTTCACCGGAGCCGACTCCGCCAAGCCCGGGCGCTTCGAGCAGGCCCACGGGGGCACCGTGTTCCTGGACGAGGTCGGCGATATCCCCATGGCGGTGCAGGTCAAGCTGCTGCGGGTCCTGCAGTCGCAGAAGTTCGAGAGGCTGGGCGGCAGAAAAACCGTATCCGTGGACATGCGGGTCATCGCCGCCACGAACAAGGATCTGCTTCAGGAGGTCAGGGCGGGGAGGTTCCGCGAGGATCTCTACTACAGGCTGGAGGTTGTTCCCCTCGAATTGCCTCCCCTGCGCCAGAGGGGCAATGATATCGCCCTCCTGGCCAGGCGCTTCGCCGACTACTACGCCGCGAGACAGAACAGGAAGGGGCTGGAGATCAGCTCCCAGGCCATGCACCTCCTGCTCGGCTATTTCTGGCCGGGGAACGTGAGGGAGCTGGAGAACACCATGGAGCAGGCGGCCATTATGGCCCGCGGGGATACAGTCGTACCCGCCGATCTTCCGGAGAAAATCCATCTCTCCCTGCAGCAGCAGGAACAAGTCGAGGACAGAAGCATTCGTTCTCAGGAAAGGGAGCTTCTGCTGCAGACCCTCAAGGAATGTGCCTGGAACAAGAAGCAGGCCGCCCGGAGGCTGGGCATCGGCAGGAGCACCCTGTACAACAAGCTGAAAAAATACGGCCTGGAGAACTGACTCTCATGCCCCGGACTGTCTGGACCCGGGACATACTTCGCTTTGTGTTCAAAAAAGAGACATCGCCTAACATTCTGAAATAATACGATTTATTTGGGGTGTGGTTTCCTGGTGTCCATGTTCTGGACACTGCGGTCGCGATCCTGCCCCGGCTGCTCACCGCCGCGCTTCCCCTCATATTCCTTGTTCTCGTCCCGACGGGAGATAGGTGTTCCTGCCCGGTCATTCGTTATCAATTGTCTGTTATCTGTTATCGGTTATCGGTGCGCTGTTTATTCTGCACGTCAGATTCGAGGATCGAACATCTCGCCTGACCCGCTGTGGGACCGACTCGCTGATCCGCCGTCACATCGCCCATCACTCATCACCTATCACCTATCACCTATCACTCCCAGTCTGTTTGGCCCGGTTGTTGCTCATTGGAAAAAAGGACCGTTCTGGCGGGAAGATCGCTTAGCGTAGCGTGCTATCCGGAACGAATCAATCGGGGAGAGTGATGTGGCCGAGCCCAAGGTGGTCACCCTCGGTGTGGATGAAAACAGCAGCACCTCGGTCGATGTCCTGGCTCGGGATCTCGGGTTCCGCAAGCAGGACGTCGACCACGAGGAGGCCTGCCTGAGCGCGCTGGCAGACGAAAAGGACGCGCTCCTTCTTGTGGACCTCGATGCCCGGCCGATGGACGAGGTCTTTTTTCAGAGGCTGGAGCGGGCCGGAATGGACTGCTCGGTCATCCTTCTTTCCAGCCGCACCTTCCACCCGGAGCTGCGGCAGGCGATGCGGGCCCATATTTTCGCGAGCCTGCACAAGCCCTTGCAGGAAAGGGAGCTGCGCATTCTGCTGCAGGCTTTTCTGGAAAGCAGGAATTTGTCCTGACCGCCGCTTCCAGCGACGGCAAAGAGAGGCGGTGACTGGAATGCACGGCAAGGCAGGGCGAAAACCATAAGGAGGATCTATGAATTTCCCGTACGAGGAAAGCTGCGCGACAACACGGGACAGGGGCATTACCCGCAGGAGCTTCGTGAAGGGGACTCTCGCGACAGGGGCGCTTCTCAGCGGGATGCCCGCCCTGCGGGCCTTTGTCCGGACGGGTCCGGCCCGGGCGGCCGAAGCAGGGGAGGCCGGGCAGTGGCTCCCCGCCAATTGCCAGGGCTGTACTTCCTGGTGCTCCAAACAGGTCTACGTGGTGAACGGCAGGGCGGTGAAGGTACGGGGCAACCCCCATTCCAAGGTGAACGGGGAGGCCAGCTGCCCCAGGGCGCACCTCGGTCTGCAGCAGGTCTACGACCCGGACCGGATCAAGGTCCCCATGAAGCGGACCAATCCCGAGAAGGGCCGGGATCAGGATCCCGGCTTTGTCCCCATCTCCTGGGACGAGGCCCTGGACACCATCGCGGACAGGATCCTGGAGTTGCGCGAAAACGAAGAGACCCACAAGTACGCGCTCTTCCGCGGCCGCTACACCTACATGCGCGGGGTTCTGTACAAGTCCATGACCCGGATCATCGGCTCGCCGAACAACATCTCCCACAGCACCCTCTGCGCGGAAGGGGAGAAGTTCGGCCCCTATTATACCGAGGGACTCTGGGCCTACCGGCAGTACGACGTGGAGAACACGCGCTACATGCTGCTCTGGGGCGCGGATCCCCTGGCCGCCAATCGCCAGGTCTCCTATTACAGCAACGCCTGGGGCAAGGCCCTGGACCGGGCCAAGGTGGCCATCTCCGAGCCCAGGCTTTCGGCAACTGCGGCCAAGGCGGACGAGTGGCTCCCTGTGGAGCCGGGATACGACGGGGCCCTCGCCGTGGCCATGGCCCACGTGATCCTCACGGAAGGGCTGTGGTACCGGGATTTCGTGGGCGACTTCTCCGACGGGAAGAACCGCTTTGTCGCCGGAGAGACAGTGGACGAGGGCCAATTCCAGGAAAAATACACCCACGGCCTGGTCCGGTGGTGGAACCTCGAGCTCAAGGACAAGACCCCGGAATGGGCTGCGGAGAAATCTGGCGTGACCGCGGAGCAGATCCGCAGAGTGGCCAAGGAGTTCGCCCAGTCCGCCCCGCATGTCCTGTCCTGGGTAGGTGGCGGGCCGAGCATGCAGGTACGCAGCGCCTACGCCTGCATGGCCTGCCACGCCCTGAATGGCCTCACCGGAGGCGTGGACAACGTGGGAGGGAGCCTCAAGGCCAACACGGTTTATCTGCAGGACTTCCCGGACTATTCCGATTACTTGGACAAGACCGCCAAGAAGGGCAAGGATCACGAGAAGATCGATCAGCGCGGTCGCCTGGAGTACCCCTGCCTCAAGGAGGGCAAGTCCGGCGGCGGGGTGAACACGAACAGGGCCGCGGACGCCATCAACGAGGAGGACCCCTACGAGATCAAGGTGGCCATGGGCTACATGAACAACTTCAACTTCTCCGCCCCGCAGGGACAGCGCTGGGACCAGGCCCTGGCCAAGATCCCCTTCCTGGTGCACATCACCACCAACGCCTCCGAGTTCTCCTGGTTCGCGGACATCGTCCTGCCGGACACCCACCACCAGTTCGAGAAATGGGGCTACACCAAGTCCCACGGCAATACCTACCGCCACGTGGTGCTGCAGCAGCCCATCGTGGACAAACCCTTTGAATACAAGATCGACGAGACGGAAGTTCCCTTTCTGATCGGCAAGAAACTGGCGGAAAAGGGCTTCGACAAGCTGCATCGCTATCATGTGGAGACCTTTCGCGATCCGGAGACCGGAAAGGCCCCGGAGAACGAATCGGAGTTCGCGGAATACGCCCTCAAGATCGCGACCGAGCCGCTGTGGAATCCGGCCAAGTGGAAGGGCGGGGACAAGATCGAGGGCTGGGAGGAGTTCAAGAGGATCGGGGTCTGGAACTCGGATCCCTATCCCTTCAGGGAGCGCTGGGGGAATATGGCCACGGAGACGGGTCAGTTCGAGTTCTACTCCCAGACCCTCAAGCACGCCCTGGAAAAGCACGCCAAGAAGCACGGGACCACTGTGGATCGCGTCCTGGAGGTCTGCAAATACCAGGCCCGCGGAGAGCGGGGCTTTGTGCCCCACTCCGAGGACCCCTACGTGCACGGGGACTCCGAGGAATACCCCTTCGTCTTCGTGGATCACAAGGCCAGGCTGAACCGGGAGGGACGCACGGCCAACTGTTCCTGGTACTACGAGCTCAAGGATCTGGATCCCGGAGAGCGCCAGAATGCCGACGTGGCCAAGATCAATCCCGCGGACGCAAGGAAGCTGGGCCTCGAGGACGGCGATTCCGTGAAGATCGCCTCACCCACTGGGGAGATCAGCTGCACGGCCAGGCTCTGGGAGGGCGTCCGGCCCGGGACCGTTGCCAAGTGCTACGGCCAGGGGCACTGGGCCTATGGCCGCCTTGCGGCCAAGGTCTTCGGCAGCCAGCCCCGCGGCGGGAACAACAACTACATCATCCCCGCGGACTACGACCGATTGAGCGGGGGGTCCGCCTATTACGGAACCGTTCGGGTCCGGATCGACAAAGCGTAAGGAGGCCGGGACATGACACGATGGGCAATGGTTATCGATCACCAGAAATGCGTGGGATGCGGGGGATGCATCATCGGCTGCAAGACGGAGAACAATACACCTGAGGGCATCTACTGGTCCTACAAGATTACGGAAACGGTGGGGACCTTCCCCAATGTGCGCTATCACTACATCCCCACCCTGTGCAATCACTGCGCTAATGCGCCCTGTGTTCGGGGATGCCCCACGCAGGCGCTGCACAAGACGGAAACCGGGATCACCATGCACAATCCGGACAAGTGCATCGGGTGCAAGTACTGCATGTTCAACTGCCCCTACGGGGTGATTTATTTCAACTGGCGCAAGCCGCATCCACAGTGGCAGGAGAACGAGACCCTTATCGAGGGGGCGACCAGCACGGCCCAGGAAATGGTCTCCCAGGTGGATGGGTACTACACCCCGTACTACAATCCGGAGCGGGACAGCACCTTGGACGGGGTCCGGCCCAAGGGGGTGGTGGAGAAGTGCACCTTCTGCGACCACCGCCTGCAGAAGGGGCTGATGCCCGCCTGCGTGGAGGCCTGCCCAGCGGAGGCGCGCATCTTCGGTGATCTGGACAATCCGTCCAGTTCCGTCTCCAGGCTGCTGGGCAAGTACAGATCCTACAGGCTCAGGGAGCATCTGGGCACACAGCCCAAGATCTACTACATCCGCAGCTTTAACCCCGGAACATACGGTCAGACCAAAGGAGAGGTATCATGAATGAAGCCAGAAAACTCTACCTCCCCTGGATGATCATCCTCTTGGCCGGCATCGGCATCGGGCTGGTCGCGGCGGTTATATTGTTCGTGCAGGGGCACTATCTGTTCAACGCCAACGACGTGATCATCTGGACCCTGCCCCTGGGGGTGTATGTTTTTCTCGCCCTGGCCAGCTCAGGCATGTCCATGGTGGCCTCCCTGCCGCTTGTGTTCAACATGGAGCAGTACGAGCCCCTGGCCAAGAGAACGGTCTATCTGGCCATCGCCACCCTGATAGGAGGATTCGTTTCCCTCGGTCTGGAACTCGGATCCCCGCTGCACATGATCTACTTTCTGTTGTCACCGAATCTCACCTCCCCCATCTGGTACATGGGTCTATTGTACAGCCTCGAGCTTATCCTTCTCATCGTCAAACTGTGGCGTATGCACACCGGTGACTGGCATTCCACCTTGAGCCGCTATGCGGGCATGGCCTCCATGGTGGTCGCGATATTCGCGGCCCTGATGCTCGGCTCGGTCTTCGGCCTGACCGAGGCCAGGCCCACCTACTTCGGGCCCTTCATTTCGGTCTTCTCCCTGGTTGTGGCCCTGCTTTCCGGAATGGCCCTGATCATCTTCTACGTGAACGCCTGTTCCCTGGTCAAAAGGAGCTGCTCCCAGCTCGCGGACACGGCCATGAACATGCTGGCCCGCAAGTTCTCCTTCGTCATCGGCGTCGCCCTGCTCTTCTATTTCCTCAAGCTGGCTCTGGGCGCGGGATATACCATTCCGGACTTCGCCACCGCGATCAATTTCAGCCTCATCCTCTTTTTGGTCGTTCCCTATGCGCTCATGATCAGCCAGACCCTGCGGCAAACCGCCTGGGCCAAGACAGTGGCCTCGGCCATCACCCTGATCGGCATCTTCGCCGTACACATGCAGATTCTTATCGGGGGCCAGGTCAGGCCGGTGGGCCCCAAGGGAGAAGGGCTGCCCGAGGTCCTGTCCTATTTTCCCAGCGTCTTTGAAATCCTGGTGGGGATCTTGGGCCTGTGCGTGATGCTCCTTCTGTACACCCTGGGGGAGAAATACCTGAGACTGGATGAAACCTCCCACGGGGAGCCCCGGTCGTCAGAAACCGCGTGGCAATCGACGTGATCAGGGGGTCGCGGCATCAAGGCGGAATCCCGGACAGGGCCTTCCCCGGGAACGGGGAGGTCCTGTCTCCGGGGCCCGCTCCTCCAGCGCGTCGAGCCGCCTCGTCGGATTCCGGGATGATGCTGGCCCTCTGCCGAGAAAATCGTCATCCAGGAGAGGCAACCCCGCGGTTTTGTGCGCTGGACAGAAAAAATGTTGGAGTAGTAATATGGCAGAATACACTTGTCTCTCGGAAAGCGGTCTGGCTCTGTATCAGGCCCTGTCCCTGGCGGCGGGGTGCTTCTACCAGCCTGGACCGGAGCTATCCGAGAATGTCCGGGCCCTGCCCGAGGCGGTGCATCCAATGGGCTCCGAAGCCGCCGCCTCAGCCGGACGGATGCTGAACGAGCTCGAGAATCAGAGCCGGGAGGAGCTGCTCAGGGAGTACTCCAGACTGTTCCTTGGCCCCTTCCAGCTCGAGGCCCCGCCCTTCGGATCGGTCTATCTGGAGGACGAGGGCCGGATGATGGGAGAATCCACAGCCGAGGCCCAACGCATCTACCGGGAGTCCGGCCTGGACATGTCCCCGGATTTCACCAGCCCTCCGGACCACGTGGCCGCGGAGCTGGAATTTCTGGCCTACCTCGGGTTTCAGGAGAGTAACAGCCGGGATGCGGACCAGGAGACGTTCTTCCGGGAGCAGCGCGCGCTGTTTTTGGAACGCCATATCGGTCGGTGGTTTCCGATGTTCGCGGAAAATGTGGAAAACAACACGGAGATGGGCTTTTATCTGGAGCTCACCCGGCTGACCGGGAGACTTCTGGAGAGCGAGAAGCGACACCTCCTAGCGGATCCGGTGGGATGATCCCTTGACCGTCGTCAGAAGGCGGATCCGCAAAACTCTCGTTCACGATCCGAGATCAAGCAAAGCCAGGAGAGAAACATGGATTCAGCGGCAGGGACGGTGAAAACGGCCCGGCCAGTGGGACAATACGATTTCCATGAGTTCAGGGAGCTGGTGCGCTGGTTCCACAGCTATCCCGCCCCGGGGGTGCTCATCGGCGGATACATGGTGGAGCGGGCCCGCTGCGGCCTGCCCGAAGGGACACTGTTCGAGGCGGTGGTGGAGACCCCCAAGTGCCTCCCGGATGCGGTTCAGCTCCTCACCCCCTGCAGCACGGGCAACGGCTGGATGCGGATCGTTTATCTGGGCCGCTACGCCCTGAGCCTGTACGACAAGTACACCGGCCAGGGCCGGCGCGTGGCGGTGGATCCGGACAAGCTGGAGGAGTGGCCGGAGATCGCGGCCTGGCTCTTCAAGCGCAAGTCCAAGCAGGAGCAGGATTCCGATCTTTTGTTCGATCAGATCGCCAGGGCGGGAGATGCCTACATGAAGGAGGAGTCCGTCCAAGTGGATCCGGGGCTGCTGGGCAAGCAGAGCTCCGGACGGATCGCCCGCTGCCCCGTCTGCGGCGAGCCCTATCCTGAGCAGCAGGGCCGCATCTGCCCTGGGTGCCGGGGAGAGGCCCCGTATTCTTCCCTCGGCTCCGTGCCCGAAGCCGAGGAAGGGCGTCTGCGCTCCGTGCCTGTGGAACGGGCGGTGGGTAAGCACGCCCTGCACGACATGACCCGGATCGTTCCCGGCAAGAGCAAGGGGCCTGCCTTCTCCGCGGGCCAGCAGATTGGGAGCGCGGATGTCTGTCGCCTGCAGCAGATGGGCCGCACCTCGGTCTACGTGCAGGAGATGGCACACGACTCCCGGGAATGGGCCCACGAGGACGAGGCGGTCCTGGAATTCGCGAAGAGAATGGCCGGACCCGGTGTCACCTATGTCACTCCCCCCAGGGAGGGGAAAATCAACTTCCGGGCCGACCATGACGGCCTGTTCTGTCTGGACCGGGAAAAGCTCGAGGCCTTCAATCTGGTCCCCGAGGTCATGTGTGCGGCGCGCCAGCACCGGGTTCCGGTGCAGGAGGGCAAGGTGCTGGCCGGATGCCGGGCCCTGCCTTTGTATCTGTCCAGAGAGCAGTTGGATAAGGCCCTGAATGTTCTCGGCCAGGAGCCCCTGTTCCGGGTCCTGCAGCTCAAGCGGGCGCGAGTCGGGATCATCGTGAGTGGCACCGAGGTCTTCCGGGGACTGGTCCAGGATCGATTTGCTCCCATTATCCGGGAGAAGGTGGCCCCATTCGGCTGTTCCGTGGTCCATTCCCGGATTGTCCCGGACGAGAGGCAGGCCATCGCGGACAGTGTTTGGGATATGCTCCAGCACGGGGCGGAGCTCATCATCACCACAGCCGGGCTGTCCGTGGACCCGGACGACGTGACCCGGCAGGGCCTTCTCCAGGCCGGGCTCACGGACATGCTCTACGGAGCGCCCTTTTTGCCCGGAGCCATGACCCTTCTGGGCAGGATCGGGGAGGCGAAAGTGATGGGAGTCCCGGCCTGTGCCCTTTACCACGAGGCAACCAGCCTGGACGTCCTGCTGCCCCTGCTCCTGGCGGACGTGGAAATCACCAGAAAGGACCTGGCGGGCATGGCCGAAGGCGGGCTCTGCCTGGGCTGCAAGGCCTGCACCTTCCCCAAGTGCCCCTTCGGCAAGTAGGTCAAAAGCGGCGAACTCGACCTGAGAGAAAACCCTGCATCCATTTTTTTTCATACCTGAGCTGAGGGGCTTTGCCGCTCAGCTCAGGTCATCCTTGTTTTGATGGGCGCACTACGAGGCCTTGTAGGACCGGCTCAGTATCTCCAAGGGGTGGAACACCTGGAAGGGCAGCAGATGCTCGAGCTGAAGCCGGCAGCTCAGGCAGTCGGTGACAATGGCCTCGGGGTTGCTCTCCCGCATCTTGCGTATCAGCGGCACGCCGATCTGCTCGGATTCCGGGCAGAAGTCCTTTTTCATGCCCAGGCTGCCGCCCATGCCGCAGCAGTCGAGCCCACCGCCCACCTGCTCGACCCGCAGGCCCGGTACAAGGGACAGTATCGACGCATACGGGGTGCCCATATTCTGCTCCCGCTGATGGCAGGGGGCGAAGTAGGCCACCCGCTTTTCCACCCGCTGGGTCGGAGTCTTCAGCCGTCCCTGTTCCTGCAGCTCCCGGAGGTACTCCCCCAGATCCCGGACATGTGAGGACAGGGCCACACGGTCCAGGGGATCGAGCTCGGAAAAGTATTCCTCGTGCTCCGAGAGCCGGCTGTACAGGGCCTTGTTCAGGCTGACATGCTCCGTCCGCCCGCCCCGTTCCCGGGGAATCTTGATCTCCCTGGGCCCGGCTCCGAGAGCTTCCTGGTAGGCCCGGGAATAGACGGCCCCCTCCTGAAGCAGGACCTTGAACAGGAAGCCGCATGTGGGGCAGGAGCAAACCGGGGTATAGCCCTCTCGGGCCCTGGCCAGCAGGGTCGAAAGATTGAATCGGACCCGCTCCATGGTGCGGGGCTTTTCGCCTTCCACCAGGGTGGGCATGCCGCAGCACTGCTGCCAAGGCACATGGACCGGGACTTCGTTGTGTTTCAGCACGGTCACCGCCGCCCGAGCCACCTCGGGGAAGAGGTATCCCGCGGTGCAGCCGGCGAAGTAGGCCACCCCGGGCTCGCTCTCCGATTTCCGGTCCAGGCCCTTTCTCCGGGCCCAGCAGAAAAAGCTTTCCCTGGGCATTCGGGGTAGGCTGCGCAAGGGATGGACCCCGGCGCATTTCTTGATGAGGGGCTCCACCAGGGGCAGATTCAGGAGGTGATTGACGAGTTGCGGCGTGCGGCTGGATATTTCCCCGAGCCACTGGAAGTCGGCCAGCAAGCGGGAGCCCAGGGGAAGCCCCTGCCTGTGAGCGAAACCGGTCTTGGCCGCGATGATATCCCCCCGGATATTGGGACAGGGACAGAGATCGCAGAGAGTGCATTTTCGGGCCAATTCCTTGAGCTCGGCCTCGCTTGCGGGCTCGCCGCCTTCGTGTTCCCGATCGGCCAATCTGTAGAGCTCAGGGAAGAACAGGCAGCTCTCGTCCATTAGAAAACGGCAGGCATCGCAGTCAGCGCAGGTGTCCAAGACACTGCGCATGGTCCGTGCGGGTGAGATATCCGGTTCCATGGGTCCGTTCCGGGGGTCTCGTTTTTCCAAATCTCTGTCGAGCCGGGACAGATACTTTCCAGCCCTGTAACTGTTCACCACCTTGCCGAACCGTAAGCCGACACGGGGCATTTTGTCTCATGCAGCTC
>CAYNCR010000031.1:0-16439 GCA_964395575.1 uncultured Desulfohalobiaceae bacterium | reverse complement strand
CAGCAATGGGCCGAGAAACATATGGCTCAGCCTGGTGAAGGGAATGGCTGCCAAAAGGATCTCCCCGCACACGATATGCAGGATGAGCACCACCTGGTATCCGCCGAGCTGATGATAGGCGACAAATCCCGTGAGGAAGGGGAGAAGAACGAGCCCGAGGATCAGCCAGTCCTGTAGCCCCGAGGTGAAGCGTTGTTGGGGGGAGAGGGCCCGGCGTCCGGCGAAGTAGAGACAGGACAGGATGACCACGACGGTGAGAACATCGGCCACGCTGTCGGGCAGACTCCAGTAGCTGAAGCCCCATTTCTGTTCCAGAAGAACGATGTGGGCGCTCAAAAAGACGGGGACCAGGATGAGGCAGATGTGAAAGATAAAGGTGATCCCGGTCAGGTCGGGCTGCAGACGCCAGCTTCTGGCCCTGAATGGGGACAGCCAGCTCAGGATGGAGCGCAGGGCGTATTTGAGGCTGAAATAGCGCAGCACCTCCGGATCCCTGGAGCGGGCCATGTACAAAGAGTATCCCAGCTTGCCGATCACTCCCAGCCCGAAAACGAGGAAGGCCGCCCAAGCCAAGGGGCCGGTAACAAACAGGTAGGCCGCGTTCATGGCGTTCTCCTTGTCCCTTGTTCCCTCCTCGTGGAGTTCTCCGGAGGCGGTGCGCGCCCCGTTGTGCGTGCCCACGCGGGAGAAGCCTTACTTGAACTCTTCTGGTGAAGCGAGAATCCGTTTCAGACGGTCCCCCTCGCGAACCCTGAGCATGATGCGATTACCGTCGGGGCTGAAGACAGGGTCCCAGGCCATATCGAACTCCCGGGGATAGGTCCTGCCGTCCAGAATATACCCAAAGCCCCGGTTGTGCTTGATCCGAGCCGCCACCTGTCCCCCGTCCGGACTGAACACAGGAGGGAAAACCTGGTCGAACCAGCCGCTGACAGGCTGATCATCCACGACTAGCTGCCAGCTGGGGGGACTGAAGAGCGTGTCAGGCTGTTCGGGGTCTATTCGGGAGGCACCCACTGCCGCGGCCCGTTCACCCTCGGGGCCGAGGCGCAGGTCCGTCAAAACGGGATAGGTCGTTTTCCAGAGGCTTTCCCCGATGCATACGGTGAATTGTCCGAAAATCGGGGATACAATCGCCGCGATGCGTTTGCCCCTGGAATCCGTTTGCAGGTGCCAGAGCTGGCAGTATCGCACCGGCCAAGTAAGCTCCCCGTTGCGTGCCAGCCCCCACTTGCTGCCCACCTGGACCGGAGCAAAGACGTCCCCACCCGGAGCGATCAATGGCTCCCACACGTTGTCGAAGCGCTCCGGCCAGGCAAGTCCGTCCACGGCCACGCTGTAGTCCTGGTAGTCCCGCCGCACAACAGCAGCCGTGCGGCCGGTGCGAGGGTCCGGAACAGGTGTCCATGCATTGAGGAAATTCCAGGACCAGACCCTTTCGTTGACCGCGACGGAGAACACCTTCTCCCTGAAGGCATTGATATCGCCCTCGGACAGGGGTTCGGTCTGGACCACGCAGCAGCACATGGAGCCGTCCGGGCTCATGGTATAGTCCGTGGCGTAGGGGAACAGCTCACTCCATGTGGCTTGATTGCGGACCATTCCGTATTGGCCCTCCTTTTGCACAGCAGCGGAGATGACCCCGCCTGAGTCGCTGAAGAGCGGACTCCAGACGAAGTCGTATTCATCGGGCCATGTTTCCTCCTCAACCCGCACGGACCACGCACCCAGGCCGGAGACGAGCGCGGTGAGCCGGTTGTCGGCAGTGAAGCGGAGCATCCAGGCATTGTCGAAATCTTCTTCCTGGAGAGTCCCGTTGCTTCCGATTCGGCATTCCCCCTCCGAGAAGCTCAGAATATGGCCCACCCGTGCTCCGTCGGGGCTGAAGCTGAGCTCCACGATGCGTTGGGTATCCTCTGGAAGATTCTGGAGATCGCAGAGAGTGTGCTCGCCGTGGCTCCAGTTCGGCTCTTCGGACATAACGCGGCTCCAGTGGTGAAATGTACAGGCACTTTTGTATGACATAGCACAGTTCAAAGAGTGCGTCACCCATAGAATTTCATACTTTACAAGTATGAAATTCATAAAACGATTGCATGTGACTGTGAAATTGATAGTATTTAATAAAATAGATTCCAACCTGGTTGGTTCTATCTTTGCCAAAATGCATACATTTATGACGGGAATGTGGGAGAAATCGAAAATTGTGCTTTTGTGGATGCCGTTATAACAAGGTGGGATCGATGGGTCCGGGTGAGCGATGACACGGCTGGAGGCTCCGGTAGGGGGGCTCCCCCATCGCGGTGGTGTTTGCCCGAGAAAGAGACAATAGAGCGGAAGGTGGATATACTTGGAAAAAGTCTGCTTGAAACCGGTGGGGAAGGCGAGCGGAAGGATCAAAAACCGAAGAAGGTGCTTTCCGCTTCAGCGGGACAGGAGCTCAGCTCGGGGATGAGGTCCGCCAGGGTGTAGGAATTGAGCTTGGCCAGGATGGTTCGGCGCAGATCCTGCCAAAGGTGTTTGGTGGGGCAGGTGCCGCTTTGGGAACAGCTTGTCTCGTAGAGGCAGCAATCAACCAGTTGGACCCCGTCTTCCAGGGTCCGTACCAACTCGCCCAGGGGGATATCCTCAGGGCGGACTGTGAGGCGATGTCCGCCGTCAGGCCCCCGTTTGCCCTGGAGGTAGCCGCTCTTGGTGAGGATGCGGCAGATCTTTTCCAGGTATTTGAAGGAGATGTCCTGTTGCACAGCGATGGGGTAGAGCGGAATGGGGTGAGAGCTCTCTTGCTCGGCCCGGGCGATGCTTACAAGCATGCGCAGGCCGTAGCGGGTCCGTGTGGAAAGCCTCATTTTCCGACCTCCAGGTAGGTGGATATGCTGCGGTTCCTGCGGAACATCCGGCGAAGACTCCTGTTCAAGGTCCTGTTGACCGTAGGGGTGATTCTGCTCGGCAGTATCGGTGTGTGGTCCTATTTCAATATAACCTATCAGAAGAATACGCTCATGGGCAACGCGGAAAACAGTCTCTTGAGGCTCACGGAGACCATCAGGCTGGGCACCCGCTACGCCATGCTCCACAACGCCAGGCAGGACATCAAGCAGATCGTGAACAATGTGGGCGGACAGGAGAACATCCACAATATCCGCATCTTCAACAAGGAAGGAGCAGTCACGTTCTCCAATCGCGAGGAGGAGCTGGGCAAGCGCGCGAAAAAGGACGAACCGCGGTGTCGTGGTTGCCATGCTCAAGGCCCTGTGAAGAGCTCTCTGGAGGAAGGCAAGGGGATCCGCCTTTTCCGGGATGATGCCGGCCAGCGCTTTATGGGTGTTGTTCGGCCCATCTTCAACGAGCCCTCCTGCTATGAAAACCAATGCCATGCCCATGGTAAAAACGAGACAGTTCTGGGGCACTTGGAAGTGGTTGTGGATCTGGGCGATGCGGAGCAAAAACTCGCCGCGTATGAACGAAACACCGTCTTTTTCGCCGTGTTCGTTTTTCTGGCCGCTTACCTGGCCTTTGTCTTCTTCGTGCAGCGCTTCATCAACAGGCCGGTCACAGGGATGATTCGTGCCACTCAAAGGATAGCCGACGGGAAGCAGCCTGTGAGCCTTGACGTGGAGCAGCGGGATGAAATGGGGGAGCTGGCCCGGGCCATCGAGAGCATGGGTCACGAAATCGAACAGAAGCACAAGGAGATCACCCGGGAACGGGAGCGATATCAGCAGCTCTATGAGCTCGTTCCCTGCCTGATCACGGTCCAGGATCGGCAATACAGACTGATCAGCTACAATCTGGAATTCGAGCAAAAGTTCGCCCCCAAGCGCTGGGAGCGCTGTTATAGGGCGTACAAGGGACGTGAAGAGAAATGCCCGGATTGCCCAGTGGAAAAGACCTTCGAGGACGGGAGGGTTCACACCAGCGAGGAATCGGGATACGTCAAGGACGGGAGCCAGGCCCACTGGCTGGTCACCACCGCCCCCATCTTCAATCCGCGCGGCAAGGTGGAGGCGGTTATGGAAATGTGCCTGGACATCACCGCCAGAAAGAGGCTGGAAGAGGATCTGCGCCGTTCCGAGAACAAATACTGGGCCATTTTCAACAATATTCCCAACCCTGTCTTCGTCCTGGACGCGGAGGAACTGACCATCATCGATTGCAATGAGCGAGTCCCGTCCCTGTATGGCTATCAGAAGCAGGTGCTTTTGCAGACGAGCTTTCTGGATCTTTTCCTGGAGGAGGAACGTCAAGAATACGCAGAGCTTCTCGGCTCCTCGGGCTACATCCCGAAAAGCCGTCAACGGATTCGGGACGGGTCTGTCGTGTACACCTCCATACGGGTTTCCCCGTCGGAATACAACGATCAGAAGGTGTTGCTGGTTACCGCGAGCGATATCACCAAGCGCCTGGAAACCGAGCAGCAGCTGATCCAGTCCAGCAAGATGACCACCCTGGGGGAAATGGCCTCCGGAATCGCCCACGAGCTCAATCAGCCGTTGACCGTGATCCGGACGGCGAGCAACTTTCTGGCCCGGAAACGTCTTGAGCCCGCCGCGCTTTCCGAGGAGCATGCGGGAGCCATGCTCGAGGAAATCGATGCCAATGTGGAGCGGGCCACCAAGATCATCAACCACTTGCGGGAGTTCAGCCGTAAGCCGGAGGTGCGTCTGGAGAACGTTCAGCTCAATTCCGTGCTGCAGAGCGCCCTGGACATTTTCAGCCAGCAGCTCAAGTTGCGCGAGATCGAGGTAGCCTGGGACCTTGATCCGGATCTGCCGTTGATCCGCGGGGAGCCGAACCAGTTGGAACAGGTCTTTATCAATCTTCTTTTGAACGCGCGCGACGCCATCGAAGAAAAGGCAAGCCGGGATCCCGAGGCTGAGAAGCGTATCGAGCTGACCACCTGGGCCGAGGGGGAACGGGTTTTCGCGAGAGTGCGGGACACCGGGCGGGGCATCTCCAAAAACCTCATGGACCGCATCTTCGAGCCCTTCTTCACCACCAAGGAGGTGGGCAAGGGGACCGGTCTCGGACTGTCCATCAGCTACCGCATCGTTCAGGACTGCGGCGGGGTGATGCGAGTGGATTCGGAGGAGGGACGCTCCACCGCGTTTACCCTTGAGTTTGAGCGGTTGGAGGATGCCTGATGGCGCGCAGAGTCCTTTTCGTAGACGATGAAGCGGGCATTCGCAAGGTATTTTCCATTAGCCTCCGGGATATGGGCTATGAGGTGGAAACCGCCTCGAGCGGGGAGGGGGCTCTGTCCCGAATCGCCGAGTTTCAGCCGGAGATGGTTCTCTCAGATATCAAGATGCCCGGCATGGGCGGCCTGGAGCTCTTGAAGCGGATCAAGGCCGAGGAGCCGGATATCGAGGTGCTTCTGCTCACCGGTTACGGGGACATGGATACCGCGGTACAGGGGCTTCGCTGGGACGCGGCGGATTTTCTGGCCAAGCCGGTTCAGGACCATGTGCTGAGGCAGGCGCTGCGGCGTGCCGAGGAGCGCCTGGAGCTGAAACAGGGGGTCAGGGCGTATACGAGTAGCCTGGAAGACCAGGTGCAGCAGCGGAACCGGGAGCTCTGGGACGCTCGCAAGTGGGCCCTGGCCGGCCAGGCCGTTCTGGGGCTGTCCCATACGATCAAGAATATCGCCGGCGGGCTGGAGGGGAGCATCTATCTTCTGGAACAGGGCCGGGAGCGGGAGTGTGCCGAATACCGCGACCAGGGCTGGGACATGCTCAAGAAAAACGTCTCCACGCTCAAGGACCTCTCCCTGGAGCTCCTCCAATTGGCCCGGCCCGAGTCCCTGAGGCTGGAATGGTCCGACCCGAATACGCCTCTTTGCGATGTGCATGCCCTGTATCAGGACAAGGCCAAATCCCTGGGAATAGAGCTCGGAACGGACCTGGATCCGGATTTGCCCAGATTGCGGATGGATCCGGAGTCTATGCGCAAATGCTTTCTGAATCTGGTGCAGAATGCTTTCGACGCTGTCCTGGAAGGCGGGCAGGAGAACGTTGGGCCGCGAGTGCTTCTGCGCAGCAGGAAGGCACCGGAGTCGGGGGTGCTCCTGGAAGTTGAGGACAACGGCTGCGGCATGGATGCGGAAATGCAAAGCAAGCTGGGTTTGCCCTTTGTCAGCGGCAAAAGCGGGGAGGGGTTCGGGCTGGGAGTGATGTTCAGCAGGAAGGCGGTGATGGAGCACAACGGGACCCTGGAGTGGGAGTCGGAACCCGGCAAGGGAACCCGCTTCAGCGTATGGCTTCCGGAGTCCGCGGAAAACGGAAACGGGAATGTCTCAGAAGAATCAGGGGATAATCCCCAATAAAGAGGAGTGGATTCATGGGCCAGGAAGGATTGCGTCTGACCGCCGAGGGCGTGCTCGCAACACAGGCCGGGGAGCCCCTGGGCACCGATCCCCTGGCCTCGCTCGGCTCAAGGCTCACTCTGGATCGGGATTGCACACTGCGTTCCTTTTTCCGCTGCATCGAGGTTTCTCCGGATCTTGCTCGACTCAGTCCCTTCTTCACCACGAGCCTCGAGGAAGTCGCGCGGTGGCCGTCCTCGAATTGCACAACACCGAGATTGCGGCATCTGGAGCTCATGAAGCGGGTGGAGCTGATCGGAGCTCCGGGGGAGCGGAGTCTGCAGATCTACTGTCTGTTCTGCGGAGCAGGCGAAGAGGAGGCCCGTGATGTCAAGGAGTTCACCTACGGCGAGCTCCTGGATCAACCCCTTAGTCTGGGACCCCTTCGGCACGTGGTCCTGGGGGACACCCTGGACAGCCTGGATTTCGCCACCAGCTATACCCTTTTCGAAGTGATTGATACCATTATCTGGCATTTGAGCTTTCAGGGCGCACCCGATAAATGTACCCTTTAATCCAAAAGGAGTGGAGTCATGTTTGAACGGGTCCTATTCGCCACAACCGGTTCGCCTGCCTGCGACAACGCGGCCAAGGTCGCCTTCGACCTGGCCAGGGTGCACGAGGCCCATTTGATGATGTTTCACGTGCTCGGCCTGCCCTCCCACGGCTACAGTCAGCTTGTCCGCGACGTGCGGACCGGCGAGGAGGAGGAGGTCAGCGAGGACTATCGGCAATGGGTGGAGGAAGAGCTGAAGAACACCTACGAGCTGCAGATGCAGAGCTATGGCAACTGGAGCATTCAGTTGGCCACTGGCAGGCCCTCCCGGGAGATCCTGCGCGCTGCGCGGAGCAACAATGCCGATATCGTGGTCCTGGGGGCGCACACCAAGGACGAGGATGTGGCCATAACCAAGTACAGGGCGGTTGCGGGGAACACCCTGCGGAAAGTGGCCAAATCCTCGCGAACACCGGTTCTTATCGTCAACAGGCCCTGCGATACCTGCTGGTCCTACTTCTCCAACATCGTTGTCGGCGTGGACATGTCCAAGGCCTCGGAGTACGCCTTCCAGTTCGCATACAAGACGGCGAGGGACGTGGGCTGCCGCCTCCATGTCTTCCATGCTGCGGATCTCTCCTCGATGTACGCGGGGAAGGAGATCGGCCAGGAGGAGATCGAAAAGAAGATTGATGAGGCCAAACGCAAGATCAAGTATCACTACATCTCCCAGATGGAGGACTACGACAACTACGATGTGGAGGTCTGGGAGGGCATTCCCTACGTGGAGATCCTCAAGTTCGCCAGGGCGAAGGAGGCGGACCTGATCGTCATGGCCCATCACGCCAGGGATGTCGATCCGGAGCAGGCAGACCTGGGCAGCACGGTGGAACAGGTTGTGCTGCGTGCGGCCTGTCCCGTGGCCAGCGTGAACCATCCGGACAAGGTCGTGGATATGTGATCCGGAGGTGCGTGTGTCCGGCAAGGTGCTCGTGGTGGAGGACGACATGCATATGCGCTTCCTGCTCAAGGCCGTGTACGAGACGAACGGCTTTACCCCTGTTCTGGCCAGGGACGGCCGGAGCGGCCTGCAGGAGGCGCACAAGCACATGCCGCAGGTGATCGTGCTGGACTTGATGATGCCCGGACAGGGGGGGCTTGTGATGTACCGGGAGCTCAAGGCCGATTCCGGGCTCAGGGAAATACCGGTGATTGTCCTCTCCGCCGTTGAGGAGGAGAGCTTCAGGCACTCGGTGAGCATGCTCCGGACCGGAGGGGCTGAGGAGCTTCCGGATCCGGATCGCTATCTGGAAAAGCCGCCGGATCCGGAGCGCCTGATCCGGGAAACCAGGGCCCTGCTGGAGCAGCGGGGCATGCGGGGGGAATAGCCGCCATGGCCAAGAAGATTCTGTGCATCGACGACGAGCCGGAAGTGGTGGAGTATTTGCGGGACATCCTGCAGGATGCGGGATACGTCACCTGCGAGGCCTATGACGGCAAGGAGGGCCTCGAGGTGGCCAAGAGGGAGCAGCCGGACCTGATCACCCTGGATCTGGACATGTCCAAGGAGTGGGGTACCCGGTTTTATCGCAATCTCCGCCGCGACCAGGGTCTCAAGGATGTGCCCATTGTCGTGGTGAGCGCCCTGTCCGGGAACAAATACGCGGTCAAGGACGCGGTCGCCAATATCGACAAGCCCTTCACCCCGCAGCAGATCCTGGATGTGCTGAAAAATATCCTGGGAGAGTGAGATGGCGCTGAATATCGAGCCCGGCAAGCTCCTCCTCGCTGACGACGAGCAGAGCATACGCCGCGTTCTGGGGATCTCCCTGCAGGACAGGGGATACCAGGTCCTGACCGCGGAGGACGGGCACAGCGCGTACGCGATCTATCGGGAGCACGATCCGGATATTGTTCTTGCGGATATCAAGATGCCCGGCCTGGACGGGGTGGAGCTCTTGAAGCGGATCAAGCGGGAGAGCCCGGATACCGAGGTGATCATGATCACCGGCCACGGGGACATGGAGCTGGCCATCCAGAGCCTGAAGCACGACGCCTGCGATTTCGTGACCAAACCCATCAAGGAGGACGTGCTGGACATCGCCCTGGGGCGGGCCGAGGAAAAGCTGTCCATGCGGCGCCAGCTGCGCGGGTACACCGAGAGACTGGAGCAGATGGTTCGGGAGCAGTCCGCCAAGCTGGTGGAGGCGGAAAAGCTCGCCGCGGCGGGTCAGGTCCTGGACAGGCTGACCACCGCCCTGAACGGGATCGCGGACGATCTGGAAAATGGGGAGAGCCCCTTTTTCCAGGAAGTTCCCTGCCTCATCAGCCTGCACGACTCGTCATTGCGTGTGGTCCGGATCAATCAGCCCTTCAGGGAACGCTTCGGAGACAGGCTCGGGGATCCAAGCTGGGCCGTCTACGGCAAAGGGGCAGTCGGGGAGACAGATTGTCCGGCCAAGCGCTGCTTGCAATCCGGCCAGCCGGAAAAGAGCCGGGAATTCGCCACGGATGCCCACGGTGAGATCGTTTCGCTTCTGGTCCACACCGTACCCATTCAGGACACTGAAGGCAGGATGGACATGGTCATGGAGGTGGGAGTGGATCTCACCCGGGTGCAGAACCTGCAGCAGGAGCTTTTTTCCACCCAGTGGCGCTATCAGCAGCTTTTCGACGAAGTGCCCTGTTATATCACGGTTCAGGACAGGGATCTGCGGATCCAGGCCATGAACAGGCAGTTCAAGCAGGACTTCGGAAACGAGCCCGGGGAATGCTGCTACAGGATCTACAAGCACCGCATCGAGCCCTGCCCGGAGTGTCCGGTCCTCAAAACCTTCGAGGACGGACAGTCGCACCAATACGAGACCGTGGTCACAGCCAAAAGCGGAGAGCAGCAGAACGTGCTCATCTGGACCGCCCCCATTCGAGACAGCGATGCGGAGGTGACCCAGGTCATGGAGATGTCCACCAATATCACCGAAATCCGGCAGCTGCAGGATCACCTGACCAATCTGGGCATGTTGCTCAGCTCGGTATCCCACAACATCAAGAATCTTTTCACCGCCTTGGACGGGGCCATGTACAAGGTGAGCTCCGGCCTGGCCAAAAAGGACGAGACGAAGGTGGAGCAGGGGTGGCACCGTGTGTCTCATCTTGTGGGCCGGATTAAGGGAATGGTGGTGGATATTCTGGACTACGCCAAGCAGAGGGAGCTGGAACGCCGCTCCGTTTCGGCACGAGATCTGCATGAGCGCCTGGTGGAGCTGATCGAGCCCCAGACGGCTGGATACGCCATCCATCTGGACCATGAGCCCCCGGAAGAGGGCCTGGAGATCTTTGCGGATACGGAGCAGATACTGAATGCCCTCCACAATATCCTGGACAACGCTGTGGAGGCCTGTCTGGCTGATCCGGTCAAGGAGAGCGGAAGCCATTTCATCCGCTTTTATTTCCTGGCGGAGAGCGAGGAGTGGGCCGCCTGTGTTGTCGAGGACAACGGAGTGGGGATGGATAGGGAGACACGAGAGAAAATGTTCACCCTCTTTTTTTCCACCAAGGGCAATCGGGGGACCGGGCTGGGCATGTTCATCGCCGGACAGACGGTCTCCCGGCATGGAGGGCGTATCGAGGTGGAGAGCGAGCCGGGACGGGGCTCGCGCATGACCGTATGGCTGCCCAGAGCCGGTCAATCCAGTGGGCGGGTGGAAGCCGCCTGACGGGATGGGGTTGTGTTTTTCCGAACGGTTCCACCTTGAGCAAACAAAGAAGGCTTTCTGGCTCATGGCCGACTGGAAGCGAGCCAGCGAGGCTGCCCCATTTTGGGGACCCTGCCAGGGGTAACCCCCAGACCACTCCTTCCTCCGCATGATTTCCCCCTAAGTTGACGCTTTCTTCCCCTGTCGATAAAGGAGGGGGACAAAGCGCCGTGTTGTGTCATAATGATACATTCAGTATGGTGCTTCTGTGGAGAAGAACGTTTCATTTGTCCGTGAAAGGAGGGATCGTGCTGGAAGCGATTATTTCCAGATTCAGCTTGCGCACAGCTCTGGTGAGCATGGCTATCATTCCCCTGCTGTTGACCATGGCCGTCTTCACTTATTTGGGGCTGGAGGCTCTGGAAACCACGATCGAGGAACGGATGCAGGAACAGGTGGAGCTCGTGGCCCGTGCCGTGAGGGAGCCGATCAGCTATAGCCTGGAGAAGGAGCGGGTGGGAAGCCTGGGTCAGGCCCTGGAATCGGTATTCCGCATTGGTCGGGTTTACGGCGCCTCGGTCTATAATACACAGGGGGAACGGATCGCCGCTGTCGGGGCCCTGGGTCCCTCTTCCAGATCCAGCGATGCGCGGGAAATTATTCTGGGAAACGAGCGCACGGGCCAATACGAAAGCCTCGGGGGACAAGAGGTGTATTCCTATTTCGTGCCCCTGTACGACTCGGTCGGCGACAGTATAGGCCTACTCCAGGTCAGCCGCAAAAAGAGCGACATCAGGAACAACATCCAACGGGTCAAGATTCAGGCGATCGCGTTTCTGGCCCTGGCCGGAACGATCATGGCAGGCTTCGTATTGTTTGGCTTCCACAGGGCGGTGGGACGGTATTTGAGCGGAGTATCCCAAACCATGTCCCGGGTCAGATCCGGGGAACGCTCCCACCGAGCAAGCACGCAGGGGCCCAAGGAGATAGCTTCTCTGAGCCGGGCCCTGAATTCCATGCTGGACAGCATGTCCCAGGCGGAAAAAGAGATTGCCCAGCGCAGGGACGCCCAGCAGGATCTGGAACAAAAGCTCCGTCAGAGCGAAAAGATGGCGGCAATCGGTCAGCTGGCCTCGGGAGTCGCCCACGAGCTGGGGACACCTCTGTCTGTGATCGATGGAAAGGCCCAGCGCTGCCTCAGGGATCAAAGCCTGAGTGACTTCCAGCGCAACGGGCTGCAGGACATTCGGTACGAGGTCCAGCGTATGGAACGCATCGTGCGCCAGCTCCTGGATTTCGGCCGGACATCCCGGCAGCATCGCCGATGGGTTCATGTGGCGCATATAGCCAGCTCCGCGTATTCGCTTGTGCAACAGGAAATTCGGTCCGATGAACGTGTTCTTTTGGATGGTCCCGAACCAGGGCCATCCATCTATGTGGATCCCATGCGCATTGAACAGGTGTTGACCAATCTGTTGCGTAACGCCCTTCAGGCGGATGGGGTGAGCAAGGTGGTGCTCAGCTGGTCTTTGCAGGACGAGGAATGGATCGTGATGCGCGTTGAGGACGACGGCAGCGGTATCCCCGAGGATATTCGAACCAAGCTCTTCGAGCCCTTTTTCACCACCAAGAAGACGGGACAGGGCACGGGACTGGGGTTGTCCGTGGTGCACGGCATTGTCCGGGATCACGGCGGGGAGGTGCATGTCTCCGATTCGCAGCTCGGCGGAGCCTGCCTGACAGTGGAGCTCCCGGCAGAGTTTGAACGGAAGGAGGAAATCAGAGAGGACGGTTCCGAATATGGCAAATAGCGGCATCCAGGAACGGGTCCTTCTTGTGGAGGACGATCAGAGCCTGAAGCAGCTTTTGGCGGAAGAGCTGGAGGATGTGGGGCTTGCGGTTCACACCGAATACAGCGCTGAAAAGGCCTTCCCCTTGCTCCAGAGCTGGGAGCCGGATCTGGTGGTGAGTGATCTCAAGCTGCCGGAAGCCGACGGCATGGAGCTCCTCAGATGGAGCCAGCAGATGTACATGCAACCGAGTTTTCTGATTATCACGGCCTTCGGGAGCATCCCTCAGGCTGTCGAGGCCCTGAAATCGGGAGCGGACGACTTCCTGACCAAGCCCCTCGATCTGGATCATTTTCGGCTCAGCGTGCAGCGCACGCTCCAGAATCAGCGTTTGCGCAAGGAAGTGTCGCGATTCAGAAAGCTCGTGCACCATCAGGATTTTCAGGGGATGATCGGCAGGAGCCGGGAAATGCGGATCCTTTACGACCAGATCCAGAACATTGCCCGGGCGCACGGCCCAGTGCTGGTCCACGGTGAGAGCGGAACCGGCAAGGAGCTTGTGGCCAAGGCCCTGCACGATCTGAGCCCCAGAAAGAACGGTCCCTTTCAGGCAATCAATTGCGCCGGCATCCCGGCGGATCTTCTGGAAAGCGAGTTCTTCGGCCATGAGGAAGGGGCCTTCACCGGAGCGAACAAGAAGCGGACCGGCCTATTTCCGCGCTGCCATGAAGGGACTCTTCTTCTGGACGAGATCGGGGAAATGCCCTTGAGCCTGCAATCCAAGCTGCTGCGGGTGGTCCAGGACGGAAGCTTCAGGCCCGTGGGAAGCAATCTGGAGCGCAAGGCAGATGTTCGGATCATTTGTGCCACGAACCAGGACCTGGAAGAGCTGACCCAGGAGGGGCGGTTCCGGGAGGACCTGTACTATCGTCTGGAGACATTCAGTATAAGCATTCCTCCGCTCCGAAAAAGACAGGAGGACATCGAGTTGTTGGCCGCGCATTTCGTCAATCGCTACAACCTCCAGCTGGGGAAAGAGGTCGAGGGATTGAGCGAGGAAGCGCTCAAGACCCTGGAGCAATACGATTTTCCGGGAAACATACGGGAATTGCAGAATATCCTGGAACGGGCTGTTACTTTTTGTCACGAGCGCAAGGTGGGTGTGGACCATTTGCCCTTTCGGCTCCAACGCGGCAATGATCAGTATCCGCCGGAGAGCCGACAGGTGATCGGCGAAGAGTTCTGGGCCCAGTGCGCGGAAGAGAAGGGATTTTTGCCCTCGATTCAGGAAATGGAGAAACTCTACCTCAACTATGTGCTGCAACAGGTGAATGGCAACAAGAGGCGCGCCGCCGATATCCTGGGCATCAGCCGAAGAACCCTCTATCGCTGGATGGAGGAGGACAGCTGATAGTTATTTCGGCTGGAGTGCCGTCAGATTCACATGTTTCATTTTGATACACCCTGTGCGCCAACTTTGCACGAAGAGCGCCTTGTCAATCCGTAGTTGCCGGAAGCTGGTGTGTCAAAGCCTTGTGGGCGATAGTGGCATGCCTGATGCATAAAAAAGAATTAAGGAAGGAATTCCTTTCCTTAATGGCTTCAAGGGGAGTGGACGCTTCCTATAAAGAGGCCTTCCGGCAATCACCCCATGCCCCGGCTGTTTATGGAGTGCCTAACGCTCATGCCGGATTCGGGGCATAGGTGTTCAGGATATACGAGGCGAGTACCGAACGGCTTTTCTCTCTTCCTTCCTTGCGTGCCGCATTCCGGCTCATGTCCCCCTCCTCTCTGGCCGGAGTGCGGCTTTTTTTTGGGGTTGCTGCCCCTCGGCAGATCAGATGTCTCCCCTACTCTCGTGCCAAGAACACCTCTTGAGGACCCTGTACCTGTTTCCGGGATGCCAACCCGCGCTGATTCCGGCTAATGCCGGTTGATCGGCTGACGTCCCGGCTCTCCTGTAAAGGGCAGAAGGAGCGTCCGGGGCAGGGTAAGGATCGCCGGATCCCGGAACTGGGCCAGGCCGATGGTCATCCCGGCATGCCCCATTCTGGGCTGGGCCTTGTACGTGCCGAGCAACCGGTCCCACCAGGGGAGATTGAACCCGAAGTTGCTGTTCGTCTCCCGGATGATCACCGAGTGGTGCACGCGGTGCATTTCCGGCGTGACCACGATCAGTCGCAGGATCCGGTCCACAGCCAGCGGCAGGCGGATGTTGGAATGGTTGAATAGGGATGTGGCGTTGAGCAGGACGGCAAAGAGCAGAACGCCCAGCGGGGGCACACCGAGGGCGGCGACTGCGCTCAGCTTGATTGTCGTGGACAGCACGAGCTCTATGGGGTGAAAGCGAAGGCCAGTGGTGAGATCGAAGTCAAGGTCCGCGTGATGCATCATGTGGAAGCGCCACAAGAGGGGTATGGCGTGGAATATCACGTGCTGCAGATAGATGATCAGATCGAGGAGGATCATACCAGAGACGACGGCGGCCCAATAGGGGACGGCTACGGTGTTTAACAGGCCCCATCCCTGGATCTGGGCCAAAGAGGCGACGGACACCGGAAGCACTGGCATGAGCAGACGCACCACGACCGGATTGATCGCGGTGATGCTCAGGTTGCTGGTCCATCGGACTCGCTTTGAGGCTGAAAGATCGCGGCGCGGGCCGAGCACTTCCCAGAGGGCGAAAAGGGCGAAGACGGCAATAAAAGCGCCGATCCGGATTGTTGCGGAATGCGTTGGCTCCATTTTCTTGGGTCCCTTATTGGGGGCTCCAGGTTTCCGGAGCGCCCGGAGATCTCTGTTTCTCCCTCCAGGTTTTTCCCGGAATGCGAACAAGGTGTTGCGCGAAGGGCTTGTTTCGGGCTGGTCTGGATAGTAGACTGAGAATAATCCCCTCCCCTTTCAGGGAGGGCGACCAACAATACTCGGCAAACGAAACCAAGGAGCGATTCAATGGCCAAGAACACCAATTTGATCAAGATCTTCGAGTTCGCCCTGAACCAGGAATATACGGGCAAAAGCTTTTTCGAGGCCTCCATCGACCGGATGGGGTACGGCGCTGCGGTCAGCGCCTTTCAAAGGCTCATCGAGGAGGAGAACAAGCACATTGATTTTATCAACAGGATCCTCACCAACCTGTACAACGAACAGGAAATGGATATCCCGGAAGCCTTTACCCTGGAGTCCGAGGTGGAGAACTATTTCGACAATCGGGCCAAGTCCGAATTTTTGCAGAAAGGCATCACCGAATCAATGGTCCCAGATGTGACTGTCTTCAATACGGCTTGGCTCATCGAGAAGGACTTGAGCGATTTCTACGGCAAAATGGCCGGCAGGACCGAGGGGGAGGCCAAAAAGTCCCTAGAGATGCTCGCGGACTGGGAGAGCGCGCACGAACGGTTCTTCCGCGAATACAGGGATGCCCTGACCGAGGCGTACTCCAGGATGCCGTGGGGCGGGTAGCAGAGCGTTAAAAATCTTTCAATTGCTGCGTTGTCCGGCACCTATTTGAGTTGACAATAGGTGCCGGATTCAAGTTCTCACGTAGGGTTACTACGCTGCGAACTTGAACTTTTCTTGCGCCTTGCACTTGAAATTTTTTAACGCTCTGCTTGAGAACCCCGATAAGGACTTTTTAACAGATAGCGACAGGTTACCGCGGGATAACCCCTGGCTACTGCAGGTTCTGTCTGGCCAGGTAGCCCTTGATCCGCACAGAGCGGAGCATGAGCCCAAAGAAAAGGCCTCCAAGCATCATATAGACCAGGTTGAGCCCGAAGGCCAGCTCCATCTGCCCCCAGTTGATGCCGCCGCCTTCCATGACCTGTCGCATGCCCTCGAAGACATAGGTGGAGGGAAGGGACCAGGCCACTGCCTGGAGCCACTCCGGCAGGACTTCCACGGGATAGAATACCGCGGAGAGCGGCTGGAGCAGGAAGGGCATGCCCCAGATGAGCGCCTCCGCGGCGCGCCCGTAGCGGAGGATGATGCCCATGGTGAAGAGCCCCACGGCCCAGCCGAAGAGAAGGAGGTTGCCGTAGAAGGGGAGCAGCCCCAAACCCAGCTGGAGCAGGTCGAACTGGTAGAGAAAAAGG
>CAYNCR010000030.1:0-16509 GCA_964395575.1 uncultured Desulfohalobiaceae bacterium | reverse complement strand
GTGCCCGGGTCGGCCCAGGAATGAGGGTTTATCAAAAGAAGAAAAGGACTCGTTTCCGCATCGTTCAGAAACGAGCCCACCTCATGAGAGTTTGCGCTTTTTTTTGGAGCAACGCCGCAATTGGAAACTTTTCAACGGCCTGCTAGACAGCGTCTTGTCCAGGAAATACTCGTTCAATCGTAACCCTTCACGGGGCATTTTTTCACTTGAAAACCTCCGGTTCCGGATTTTCTAACGTCCGGCACTCACTTTCCCAGAAGCATAGAGAATTTGGGCAAGCGTGAAGAAAGTGAGTGCCGGACGAAGAAAATCGACGGAACCTCCGCTGGGTAAGTGCAAAAATACCCCGTGAAGGGTTACGTTCAATCGTTCAAGATGGATGTTTCCGGAATGCCCTTACGGGATCCATTGCTTTGAGGAAAACCGGCTTTCAGGTATCAGATTGGTGATTCTCCGTCCCTGTTCGAGGCTCCGTCTATATCGATTATCCTGCTTCCGTCTATGTAGTCACGGGTTTGATAGCGGGTGATATTCATCATTTTCAAGTTTACTTCTCGCATCTTTTCGATAAATTGTTTCATTTTGCCCAGCTCTTCCTCCAGATTCTCCCGATCCTCCATAACTTCGTTCAAGGAGAGATAAAGGCCCTGGAGAGGCTGATTCATTTCATGACAGACAGCTCCCGCCATCTCCAGCACACCCTCCATCTTTTCCTTGGCGATCCTTTCTCTCTCCATTCTTTTCCTCAGGGATATATCTGAAATAGTCATGATAGCCCTGTTGTATGAAGATGAAGAGTCCCAGAAACTCATACGTAAATGTCCATCGAACAAGGAACCGTCTTTTCTCTTCAGTTGAACATCCATTTTTAAGGGAGAGTCGTTTTGCCAGCAATCACTAGCGGAATTGAGAAGCCTATCGAAGTCTTCCTCAGAGGCAAATATAAAATCTATGCTCTTATCCTTATAATCTGATTCCTGGGTAAAGTTGAAGATGTTACACATATGGGTATTCACCCAATTAAACTGCAAGTTTTCCAGGAGAGAGATGCCTATAGGCGAGGCAGCTAAGATATTTTTTGTTGTTGCGTGCTCTTCTCTGAGGGCTTCTTCTGTCTGTTGGTGTTTTTCGATTTCACGCTTTAGATTTTCATTGGCTTCGGACAACTCGGCAGTCCTTTCTCGAACCAGCTCCTCCAAATGATCTCTGTGTCTTTTTAATTCCTGTTCTGCATACTTATACTTGGTGATATCAGTAATGAATCCCTCCAAAGCAACCAATTCACCAACATCAGAGTATACTCCTCTCCCCTGTTCCCAGACCCACTTTTCCTCATTAACAGCTGTAGTAATGCGATATGTGCGTTGAAAAGGGATCTTATGCTTAAGAGATTCCTGCACCTTTTTCCAGCCTTCCAGACGATCGTGTTGCTCAATAAGTTCTCCAAAGGCAATTTTCCCATCGTTTATCAAATCGTTGGGCTCATATCCGGTAAGCTCAATACTGCCTTCGCTGACGAATTCCATGGTCCAATTGTAGTTGTTTTGACAGCGATAGGCCATACCTGGGAGGTTGCTGAGGAGTGTAGATAAAGCTCGCTGACTTTCCCGAAGTTGCTCCAGGATTTGTTTTTCTCTGTCAGCGTCCTTTTCTGGGGACATAGCATTCTCCGCCTAGGAAGAAAAAATGTTTGCAGCACACTCTGGGTTTTGTTTGAGTGGCTCGAACTGGTTTGTTTTGATGTAGAAAACGAGCTCCCGAATGGATTTTCGGGAACATTATAACGCTTAACCCCAAAGCACAATTTTCCCTTGTTCACATGCAAGGTTTCAGCATCCTGCGCTTATTTTGGCAGTTGAAGTACATGAAAACCCAAATCCGAATCTTGAACTCGCTGTCCTTGAGAACCCATAAGCTCAAAGAGGACTGCTTCCATAACTTGCCAAACCTGTACTCCAGATCGAATACAGCCGGTACGAGTGGATTCTCCCCGCCCACAGGCCATATGCATGTGGAGCACCGGATCGCCCTGCTCATTGCAGAAGATGGTTCCGGTGCCTGCTACTTCGTGAGTGGCTTCCAGAGCCGTCTGAATAGGATTGACTGGTCTTTCCGTCCGGTCTTTCGGTCCAAGAACCAGCCTGCTGCCACGGTCCGCTCCCCCCAGAACAATAAGCGCAGCCGCTCGTATGCCTTTGTCCATGGCAAAGCCCTCGATTGCTTCATGGACGATATCTCCGTGTTCCAGGCGCAAGACAAAGACTCTGCCGTGGTGAACCTGCTCCGCATCCATGACTCTCCTCCGGGATTTGTTAACAACGCACGTGCCCAGCCGGCGGAACCGGGCACAACAAAGCATGAAAACACCGCAAGCCGACCCCGAAAGAACGCTTCGCTGGGTTTCATAGAACCCATGGCCTTGGAGGAACGTGCAGAAGGCTCCAGCAGCGTGCCCACCTGCTTCAAAGGTACCTTGGAGAAAAGCCTGTGCTGGATTGGCGGGATGGATCCAAAAAACGGGACTCTGGTTTAGCCGCCCTTCGGATCCCCGGTCTCGCACTCATCACTGCAGCAAGTGGTCAGCTCGCTCAGGGCGTAGAGCAGCCGTCCCTCCACAATCCTGCGCTGTTCGTTGAGCTCGTAACCCGGCACCTGTCCGGCGAGCTCGTGGAGGCGGTCCCAGTCCGGCAGGGCCTGGTAATCCCTGTGCTCCAGATGGCGCTTGTCCCCCACACTGATCAGGATCGCGGACCTTGTGTCCGTGACCACAGCCAGCGGGGGCGCCCCGTCCTCCATGAGCCGGGCCGCGGCAATCGCCTCGCGGACGTAGGTCTCCACCTGCCCTGCGCAGAAAAGGATAAGCACCAGGGGACGATCCTTATCGTCGCAGGCAACCAGGTCCACGGTGCGGGTGTAGCAGCCCTCGCCCACGGGGAAGGTCACCTGGACCTTGGAGCGCAGGCGGCTCGCTGGATATCCTTTCCGTTCCACCAGCATCCGGGTGATGGCCTGGCGCAGGTCCTCGTATGTGGTGGCCTCGACGGAGCCGCCGCTCAAATAGTCGGCAATGGTATATCCGAGACTGACTTCGTGCATAATCTTTTCTAGCCCTCCAGGCTGCGATAGAGGTTGTCGTATTCCCGAGCCGACTGCATCCAGGAAAAATCCTGGAGCATGGCCCGTTCCCGGACCGTGTCCCAGCCCTGGGGATCGCTCCACAGATCCACCGCGTCGCGCACCGCGCGAGCAAAGGCCTCCGGCTGGAAACGGTCGAACTTGAATCCGGTGCATCCCGGATTGGGCCAGGAGACCACGGTGTCCCGCAGGCCGCCCACATCGCTGGTTACCGGCAGAGTTCCGTAGCGGAGCCCGTAGAGCTGGGTCAGCCCGCAGGGCTCGTAGCGCGAGGGCATGAGAAAGAGGTCCGAGCCAGCCATGATCTTGTGGGAAAGCTCTTCGGTGTATCCGATGGTCACGGCGAGCTGCCCGGGATACTGCTCCGAGAGGTTGGTGAGGTGGGTCTCCGTCTCCAGCGCCCCCTCGCCCAGAAAGACCAGGGCCAGATCCATCTCCAGCAGCTCGGGCAGGATGTCCAGGATGAGGTCCACTCCCTTCTGTTCCCGCATCCTGCCGATGAATCCCAGGACCGGGCGAGAGATGTAATGGGTGTGCAGCCCTGTCCGCTCCAGGAGATCCTCCTTGCAGAGCCGCTTTCCGCTCAGATCAAAGGGGCTGTAGTGCGCCCTGAGGAAGGGATCGGCCCGTGGATCCCAGATGGTATAGTCCACGCCGTTGAGAATCCCTTCCACGTCCTCGGCCCGCTTGGTCAGCATGCCCTCCAGGCCGTAGCCGAACTCCGGGGTCATGATCTCCTCGGCATAGGAGGGGCTGACCGTGGTTACCTTGTCCGCGTAGGCAATGCCTGTCTTAAGCATGTTGAAGGAGCCGTAGTATTCCGCTCCGTCCATGTGCCAAGCCGAGGGCGACAGCCCGGACTCCCAGAAGAGGCGGGCGGAATACTGGCCCTGGAAGGCCAGGTTGTGGATGGTTTGCACCGTGCCCACGTCGCTCCAGAAGGCATCCCTCAGCCTGGCTTCATGGACGTAGGCCGGAATGAGGGAGGTGTGCCAGTCGTTGCAGTGGATCACCGTGGGTTTTTGGTCCAGACAGCGGACCCAGGCCAGCACCGCGCGCGAAAAGAAGATGAACCGCTCGCAGTTGTCGAAATATTCCCCGTGGTAGGTGCAGTAGAACTGCTTGCGGTCGAAGTATTCCGGCCGGTCCACGAAATAGACCGGAACCCCCTGATAGTCGGCCGTGTAGATGTCCGCGGTCACCTCGGGCCAGGGATAGCCGACTGGGCAATTTTCCTTGAGCAGCCGCAGGGGGTAGGCCGTGGGATCAAGGCGCCCGTAAAAGGGGGTGACGACGGCCACTTCCCGGCCCAGCTCTTTCAGGGCCAGGGGCAGGACTCCGGCCACGTCCCCCAGGCCGCCGGACTTGGAGAAGGGATAGATCTCGGATGTGGCGAAGAGGATCATCAACAGCTCCCGGATTGGGCTTTTCGCGAAGAACGGTCTTCCCTAGAGGGTAGGCCATTCCCTGAAACGGGTCAATCCGCGATTGCCGCGCACTCGCCCTTCCCGAGCCTATCATCGAGCTTCCCGGTTTTGACACCCCCTCCTTGAATATGTTGTGACCTGTCTGTCCCCTCGAAGCGGCCTCGGAATTGCGGAAGCCCTTGACAACGCATTCCGGAAGTTGCTAGATAGCTAAATGCACATAGGCGCGTAGCTCAGGGGTAGAGCACTTGCTTGACGCGCAAGGGGTCAGGAGTTCAAATCTCCTCGCGCCTACCATGATTTCTTTGCATAGGGGGGCACATTCGCCTCCCTATATTTCTTTATACGGGGCATAACAGCCTGATGAGAAACTCCTTATCAGGCAGGGCGTTTAAAAATTTCAAGGGTCAAGCGCGACCCGGCACTCACTTTTTCCCAAAGTTCAATTTATTACGAGCAAACATAAAAAAGTGAGTGCCGGGCAAGCTCGCAGCGTAGTGAGCCTACGTGAGAGTTTGAGCTTTTTGAAGCAACGCAGCAATTGGAAGATTTTTAACGCCCTGATAAACCCGGAGGACGTCGAACGTGGAACGCTTGATCGGCTCACAGAGCGCGGACATTCCGGAGGGAAGCACCTGCGCAGAGGCGCTCGGTCAGGTCCTGAGCGGCAAAAAGCTCAAGCGGACCCTGGCGTGCAAGTGCGGAGAGGCCCTCCTGGATCTGGACCATCCTGTACCTTCCGGATGCACCGAGCTCGAGCCCGTTTATACGGACAGCCCGGAAGGGCTGGACATCCTCCGTCACAGCGCGTCCCACATCCTGGCCCAGGCCGTGAAGCGGCTCTTCCCCTCCGCGAAGCTGGGCACCGGTCCGGCCATCGAGAACGGTTTCTACTACGACTTCGACGTGGAAGGGGGCTTCACCCCGCAGGACCTGGAACGCATCGAGGAGGAAATGCGGCGCATCGCCTCGGAGGACATCCCCCTGCAGCGCCGGGTCGTACAGCTCGACGAGGCCAAATCCCTCCTCCGGGAGCAGAACGAAAGCTACAAGCTCGAGCTCCTTGAGGAAATAGAGGACGAGTCGGTCAGCGTATACAGCCAGGACGGCTTCCTCGACCTCTGCCGCGGACCTCACGTGCCGTCCACGGGCTATGTTCGCGCCTTCAGGCTCACCAGCCTGGCCGGTGCCTACTGGCGCGGGGACGAAAACAGGCCCATGCTGCAGCGAATCTACGGCACCGCCTGGGCCGACGAGAAGCAGCTCAAGGACTACCTCCGCCGCCTGGAGGAGGCGCAGCGCCGGGACCATCGCAAGCTCGGCCCCCAGCTCGGGCTCTTCGACTTCTTCGAGGAGGCCGGGGCGGGCATGCCTGTGTTCTATCCCAAGGGCGCCCTGCTCCGCTCCATCCTGGAGGACTTCGAGTTCAAGGAGCATCTGCGGCGCGGCTACGAGCCGGTGCGCGGGCCGCAATTGCTTCAGTCCACGCTGTGGCAGAAGTCCGGCCACTACGACAACTACGGTGAAAACATGTATTTCACCGAGATCGAGGACCAGGGCTTCGGGCTCAAGCCCATGAACTGCCTGGCACACATCCTGATCTACAAGTCGGACGTGCGCAGCTATCGCCATCTGCCGCTTCGCTATTTCGAGCTGGGCAAGGTGAACCGTCACGAGAAGTCCGGCGTGCTGCACGGGCTTATGCGCGTGCGGGAGTTCACCCAGGACGACGCCCATATCATCTGCCGTCCGGATCAGCTGCAGGAGGAAATAGTCGGCATCCTGCACTTTATCCAGGACGTGATGCGCCTCTTCGACTTCGAATACGCCATGGAGCTCTCCACCAGGCCGGAAAAGTCCATCGGCTCGGACGAGGCCTGGAACAACGCCATCCACGCCCTGGAGAGCGCCCTGGAGGCGCACGGTCTGGACTACGGGATCAACCCGGGAGACGGCGCCTTCTACGGCCCCAAGATCGACGTCAAGCTCAAGGACGCCCTGGGTCGCTATTGGCAGTGCGCCACCATCCAGTGCGATTTCACCCTGCCCGAACGGTTCGACATGACCTATGTGGGCCAGGACGGGGAGAAGCACCGCCCGGTGATGCTGCACAGGGTGATCCTTGGCGCGATCGAACGCTTTCTCGGCGTGCTCATCGAGCACTACGCAGGGGCCTTCCCCACGTGGCTGGCTCCGGTGCAGGCCCGCGTTGTCACCATTACCGACGACCACGCTCCCTTCGCCCAAGAGGTTCACGACTATTTGCGCGGGTCCGGAGTCAGGTCGGAGGTCGACCTGCGCAACGAGAAGCTGGGCCAGAAGATACGGCGGGCGCAAGAGGACAAGATCCCCTACGCCCTTGTCGTCGGTGACGAGGAGACCGGTAACAGGACTGTGAACGTCAGGGCCCTGGGCGGAGAAAAGCTGGGTTCCTTGACCATGGAACAGGCGCTGGATATGATTTCTCGTGACTGTCGTGAACCATTCAAACGCGGAGGCATGAGCTATAGCTTCTTCGACTAATACGAAGACGAGACGGAACAACCAGATTCGTGTTCCGGAAGTCAGGGTAGTCAACGAGGACGGGGAACAGGTGGGGATCATGCCCACCAAGGAAGCCCTGCAGATGGCTACGGATGCGGGCGTTGATCTCGTGGAGGTGGCCCCCAACGCCAAGCCTCCGGTTTGCCGCCTGATGGATTACGGCAAATATCAGTACCAGCAGCAGAAGCGGCGGCAGGAATCCAAGAAAAAGCAGGTCCAGATCCAGCTCAAAGAGATCAAGCTCCGGCCCAAGACGGATGAGCACGACATCATGACCAAGGTCGGCCACGCCCGCAGATTCCTGGGCAAGGGCGACCGGTGCAAGATCACCGTCTTCTTCCGCGGCCGCGAGATCGTGCACAAGAGCTACGGCGAGGAGCTGTTGCAGCGATTCCAGGACGAACTGGCCAACGAGGCCAAAATCGAGCAGGCGCCCAAGATGGAGGGACGGACCATGTTCATGATCCTCTCTCCGGTCTCCAGCAAGTAGGGCGCAAGGAGCGAAACGCCATGCCCAAGATGAAGAGCCACAAGGGAGCGGCCAAGCGCTTCCGAAAGACCGGCACCGGAAAGATCAAGCGCAACCGCGCCTTCCACAGCCACTTGCTCACCAAGAAGAACGCCAAGCGGAAGCGCCGTCTGCGCACCCAGACCATCACCCATTCGTCCAACCTGAAGGCGGCCCGCGCGGGCTGGGCCAAATAGCCGCAGCCAAGCGGCCCAAACCGCCGGAAACCGGCGCATGCGATTTGTCGACACTGGAGGAGCTCTATGCGGATCAAACGCGGCACGCTGAAAAACAGACGCCACAAGAAATATCTCAAGGACGCCAAGGGCTACCGCGGCAGTCGGAGCACGCTCTATCGCCCGGCACGCGAGGCCGTGGAAAAGGCCCATGTCAACGCTTACCGGGACAGGCGCCGCAAAAAGCGTGAATTCCGGAAGCTCTGGATTACCCGAATCAACGCCGCCGCGCGCCAGAACGGGCTCTCCTACAGCGAGCTCATGACCGGCCTGCGTCGTCTGGACGTGCAAATGAACCGGAAGGTCCTGGCGGACATGGCTGTCCGCGACAAGGAAGGCTTCGCCAAGCTCGCGGAAATGGCCAAAACAAAGGTGTAAGTCGTGACCTCCTCCGCGCTCCAAATATTCCTGGACAAGCTGCAGCAACTGGAGAACGCATTCGAGGCGGCCGTGGAGGAGGTCGACGATCCGGATACCCTGGAGAACATCCGGGTCACCTACCTCGGCCGACGCGGTAGCCTCGTGCAGTATCTCTCCGAGCTCAAGGACCTGCCCGAGGAGGACAAGCCCGAGGCCGGCAAGACGGCCAACAAGGTCAAGCAGCGCCTGCAGGACCGCTTCGCCCGCATCCAGGAAGATTTGCGCCAGAAGCGGGAACGGGCCCGCAGGGAAGCCTTCGATCCCTCTCTCCCCGGACGTTCGCCGTGGACCGGCACCCTGCATCCGGTGACCCTGGTGAGCGAAGAGATCTGCGCCATATTCCGGGAGCTGGGCTACGAGGTCGCCACCGGTCCGGAAGTGGAGACGGACTTCTACAACTTCGAGGCCCTGAACATTCCGCAGGACCATCCCGCCCGGGACATGCAGGACACCCTCTATATCTCCGACTCCGTTGTGCTCCGCACTCACACTTCTCCCCTGCAAATCCGGACCATGCAGCAGCAGAGCCCACCTCTGGCCGCGGTCGCTCCGGGCAAGGTCTACCGCAGGGACGCCGACCTGACCCACTCCCCCATGTTCAACCAGATCGAGGGATTCCTGGTGGATACCCATGTGAGCATGGCCGATTTGCGGGGCACACTCACCCATTTTCTGCGGCGCGTATTCAACCAGGAACTCCAGGTCCGCTTCCGCCCCAGCTTTTTTCCCTTCACCGAGCCCAGCGCGGAAGTGGATATTAGCTGCGTGATCTGCTCCGGAAAGGGATACGCCGCAGACGGCTCCCCCTGCCGCGTCTGCAAGCAGACGGGGTACGTGGAAATCCTGGGTTGCGGCATGATCGATCCCGAAGTCTTCAAGGCCGTGGACTACGACCCCGAGAAGTATACCGGATTCGCTTTCGGCCTGGGCGTGGAGCGGATTGCCATGCTCAAGTACGGTATCGACGACCTGCGGCTGTTCTTCGACAACGATCTCCCCTTTCTGGACCAGTTCCGATTTTATCCCGCGAGCTGAGCGGG
This sequence comes from uncultured Desulfohalobiaceae bacterium, assembly GCA_964395575.1. Lineage (GTDB taxonomy): Bacteria > Desulfobacterota > Desulfovibrionia > Desulfovibrionales > Desulfothermaceae > JAIPDU01. The sequence continues at coordinate 7,199 of CAYNCR010000030.1, read as the reverse complement.
TCCCTAGGCCGCTTCCCCGTCCGGAATTCACCGTACCGTGCGGGGATCGAGACGTGCTTCCCCGAGCCCGGGCTGGTGCCGATACTCCCCCCCTTGGCACATGTGCCGAATATCGCTCACTGAACGCCAAACCGCAGATAGGACCGCGCCATGTATCTCAGCCTGAACTGGCTTCTGGAATTCACTCCCTATTCCGGCTCCGTGGACGAGCTGAGCCATACCCTGACCATGCTCGGCCTCGAGGTGGATGAGGAATTCGAAGCCTTCCAGTCCCTTCGCGATTTCCGAGTGGGCAGGGTTCTCTCCTGCTCCCCCCATCCCGATGCCGACAACCTGACCCTGTGCCGCGTGGATCTCGGCGGTGATCAGCCCGCGGACATCATCTGCGGCGCGCCCAATGTCACCGCGGAGCAGAACGTACCCGTCGCACCGGCTGGTACCGAGCTTCCCTCGGGCACCCCTATCAAGCGGACCAAGATCCGCGGCCAGCGCTCCGAGGGCATGATCCTCTCCGAAAGGGAGCTGGGCCTGGGCGAGGACGAATCCGGAATCATGGCTCTCGAAGACGGTCTTGCCCCGGGCGCGCCGTTGCGCGAAGCCCTTGGGATTTCGGACTATATTTTCGACATTGACCTCACCCCCAATCGGGGGGACTGTTTGAGCATTCTGGGCCTCGCTCGCGAGGTGGCCGCCTATTACGGCCTTTCCCTGCATCTGCCCCGAACCGACCTCGAGGAGACTCCGCCGGCCTGCGCGGACAACGTGGATGTCTCCGTGGAAGACGGCGAGCTTTGTTCATTGTATCAGGCCAGGGTGGCCGAGGGCCTTAGCCCGGAAACAAGCCCCGCCTGGATGCGCCACCGGCTACTGGCCATGGGCCAGCGGCCCATCAACACTGTTGTCGATGTCACCAATTACGTCATGCTGGAGACGGGGCAGCCCCTGCACGCATTCGACCTGGACCGCCTTTCCGGTCCCGCCATCCGGGTGGCCCCTCCCAGATCCGAGATCGAGCTCACCACCCTGGACGGGAACAACCGCACGGTAACCCCCAATGATCTGCTGATCTGGGACGCGGAGCGCCCCATCGCCCTGGCCGGGGTTATGGGCGGCCTGGACACGGAGATCGGCCCCGGGTCCAGCCGGCTCTTATTGGAGAGCGCGGTCTTCGATCCGACCACTGTCCGCAAGACGGGCCGTCGTCTGGGGCTGTCCAGCGAATCCTCTCACCGCTTTGAGCGCGGAGTGGACCAGATCGGCTCCGCCATGGCCCTGGACCGCGCGGCCCATCTGCTTCAGCGCCTGAGCGGCGCGAAGGTATGGCAGGGCGTGAGCAGGCACGAGCCCGCCCCTTGGCGTCCCGAACGCATCGTGTTTCGTCCCGAGCGGGCTCGAAACCTTCTGGCGGTGGACGCGACGGACGAGTTCTGTCTGGCCACGCTGCAGGGGCTCGGCTGCGAAGTGGACAACCGGAACGGTGAGAGCTGGACCGTGAGCACGCCCAGCCACAGACACGACCTGCTCCGCGAGGTGGACCTTTTCGAGGAGGTCTCCCGCGTCTATGGATTCGAGAACATCCCCGAGAAGCTGCCGCGCGTGGCCAAGAATTCCCAGGGAGGGGATGTGATCCCGGAAAAGGCGGACGACGCCTTCCAGAGAACGGTCAGGTACTGGGCCAAGGGCCTTGGTCTCAAGGAGGTCATGAATTACAGCTTCGTCAGCTCCGCGGACCTGGACGCCCTGAACCTGTCCCGCGATTCGCGCCTCGAGCTCGCCAACCCCCTGACCTCGGAACAGGACACCATGCGCCCGGTCCTGGCCCCGGGCCTTCTGTTGAGCATCCGCTCCAATCTGGACCGCAACAGCGAGGACCTGCGTATCTTCGAGGTATCCAGGGTCTTCGAGCTGGACCGGAATCTGGAGACCACAAGCAGGGAAACGACACAGCTGGGCATCGCCCTGCACGGGAGCCGGAATCCCCGGGGCTGGCCCTGGTCCGGTGAGACCGCGGACTTTCTCGAGCTCAAGGGCGCGGTGCAGAACCTCTTCGCCACCCTTCACGTGGGCCCCGAGGAATGGGTGGAGCTGGAGGATCACCCCTATCTGGACCCCTGCGTCTCCATCCGCATCCAGGGACAGCACATTGGCTTTGCCGGAGAAATCTCCGCGAACGCAAGCCGCCGCTTCCACGCCCGGCACCCGGTATGGATCGCCGAGCTGAATCTGGATCGTCTGCAGGCCCTGTCCCGCTCCACCACGGTAACCTATACCCCCTGGTCCAGATATCCTCCTGTATTCCGAGATATGACCCTGGTTGCCGGCCCGGATCTCGCCTTCAAGAGCGTCCGGGAGCAGATCGAGGCCGCCAGATCGAGCCTGCTCGACTCCTTCATGCTGCTGGACATTTACCAGCCTCGGGAAGGGGACAATCGCAACATAACCCTGCGCATGGTCTACCGGCATCCGGAAAGGACCCTCGTGGCCGAGGAAGTGGACCGCGAACACGGGAACCTTGGGGACCACCTCTGCAGGACCCTGCCGGTTCGATTCCCCTGAGGTGCATGAGCCATGCCCCCCAGTGGAGGACGCACCTACAAGATCGGCGAGGCCGCCCGGCTCCTGGAGCTGGAGCCCTACGTCCTCCGCTTCTGGGAATCCGAGTTCCCCCAGCTCAGGCCCCTGCGCACCGCCAGGGGCCAACGCCTGTACACCGAGGAGCACCTCAAGCTCATTCGGCGCATCAAATATCTTCTGTACAAAGAGGGCATGACCATCGAGGGAGCCAAGCAGCGCCTGGACGACCTCCAGAAGTGGGGGGATCTCCTGCAGGAGCTCCGGGAGGACATCCAGGAGATCAGGAATCTTCTGCACGGCTCCGGATCCCGGTGAGGACTCAGCCCAGCAGCAGGGGCATGAGCACAGGTACGAGAAGGCTCAGGACCAGCCCGTTGATCACGGCGATCACGGCGTAGGTCGCTCCCACGTTGCGGTGGATGACCGCCAGGGTGGTATCCATGGTCGTGGCCCCTCCGGCGGCTATGGGGGCCAGCTCGCCCATGCCGCGAACTAAAAGCGGCGTGAGAGCGATGGTGAGCACTTCGCGCAGGATGTTGGCCAGGAGGGTGATCGTCCCCAGCTCGGTGCCACCCATTTGGGAAGCCAGGACACTGGCCAGGCTGTAGTAGCCGAATCCCGCCCCGACGGCGCATCCCTCGCGGAGGCTCACCGCGTCCAGGCAAAGCGCTAGCGCTGTCGCCCCGAGCAGAGAGCCGGCTCCCGCAACGAGGGGCACCACTACCCCCTTGACCTTCATGCGCAGCATATTCCGAATGGCCCGGGTGTCGCCACCCACGCATATTCCCACGAGAAAGAGCAGGCCGTAGAGGATATACAGGGCCAGGTCCTCCTGACCCGTCACCATCTCGGGCACCCAGCCGCTATAGCCCGCAAGGATGCCCAGAACGAACCAGGCCACCAGGATAAGGCTTCCCTTCATAGCCGCCCCCTGAACCAACGCACGAAAACGGGCCGGATCAGGAGGAGGCTCCCCGCTAGGGAGGCCAGACAGAATGCGAGCCCCATCCAACCCAGGGTGGCGAGGTTGTTGATCACCTTGTCCCTGGCACCCAGGCCCAGGCCGAGGAAGAGGAGCATGAGGCAGACCGCCCAGTCCGCCGCCCGGGAGCTCCAGGCCAGCACTCTGGTGCGCCGTCTGAGAAAAAATCCCAGGAGCAGGCCGAGCCCGAAAATGGAGACAATCTCTAGCATGATACCGGCACCGTTCGCTTGGGTTGGCCCAGGCCCGAGCCCATTGCCGGATTCGTCCGGGGCTGAAACCATCGTCTGGACAGACGGGCCGCAGGCAAGGTAGAAAAAGGCACGGTCGTCCTCGGTTCAGGTCAGTATCACTTCCCACACCCATGCACAAGGAGAGCGCCCCATGCAACTGTCCCGGAGAGCGGAACGGATTCAGCCTTCAGCCACTCTGACCATCAACGCCAAGGCCGGGGAGATGAAAAGCCGAGGCGAGGACGTGATCAGCCTGGCTGCGGGCGAGCCCGATTTCGGTCCGCCGGAGCGCGTCACGGAAAGGGCGATCCAGGCTGTGAAGGAGGGGAACACCCGCTACACGCCAGTGCCCGGCACAACCGAGCTGCGAGGGGCCGCAGCGGGGTACTTCGAGCACTTTTACGGGGTCCGGGCGGAGCCGGAAAACATCATCGCCGGCAACGGGGGCAAGCAGTGCCTGTTCAACCTGTGCCAGTGCCTTCTCGATGCCGGAGACGAGGTGCTCATTCCCGCTCCCTACTGGGTGAGCTATCCGGAAATGGTGGGGCTGGCGGACGGTGAGCCAGTCGTTCTGCCCACTGCTCCAGAGGAGGACTTTCTCCTGGATCCGGACAAGATCGACGAAGCCGTGAGTGAACGGACCAAGGTTCTGATCCTGAACACCCCTTCCAATCCCACGGGCTGCCACTACAGCCAACAGCGGCTGGACCGGATCATGGAGCGGGCCCTGGCCCACGACCTTTACGTAATCTCCGACGAAATCTACGACCAGCTTATTTTCCCCCCCGCGGGCCCCGCGTCCGCCGCTCCGTGGCTCGATTCCCATCCCTGGCGCGTGGCCGTGGTCAACGGGCTGTCCAAGAGCTTCGCCCTCACCGGATGGCGCATCGGATACGTTCTCGCGCACAAGGAGATCATCCAGGCCATGAGCAAGATCCAGGGCCAGAGCACCTCAAACATCTGCACCATCGCCCAGGAGGCGGCTGTCGCCGCCCTGGAGGGCTCCTTCGACTTCCTCGCAGAAAAGCGCGAGATCCTGGCCGGGCGCCGCGACAAGGCCCTGGAGCGCATCGGCTCCTGGTCCCTGGCCCAATGCCCCAGGCCCGACGGGGCCTTCTACCTCTTTCCTCGGCTGGACGGGTACTATAGCGGATCGGTTACGGACTCCACCTCCATGTGCACCTATCTCCTGGAAGAGGCGGGAGTGGCCCTGGTCCCGGGAATTGCCTTCGGGGACGACCGCTGCGTGCGCCTGTCCTACGCCCTGAACGACCGGGACCTGGAAAGAGCGCTGCAAAGGATGGGCGAGGCATTGGCCAAGCTATGAGGATCCGGCTCTTCCATCCCGATCCGGCCAGGCCCTTTCAGCTGGTCAAGTTCGTCTCCTGGAGCTTCTTCCTGGTCATTCTGGGGTGTAGCATCCTCATGATTCTGGTCATCGGCAACTACGCCAAAAGAACCATTCTGCAGAAGAACAGGGAGTACGCCCACCTCCTGGCGGAGAACCTGAACCACCAGATCTACAGGCGCTTCACACTGCCCACTGTGCTTGGATACGGCCAGGTGCAGCTCAAGCAGAAACAGCAGTACGAACGGCTGGACCGGGTAGTGAGGGCCACGATTCACGGCTTCCGGGTCCTCGACGTCCAGGTCCTGGACCTGGAGGGGAACATCGCCTACGCCTTGAACCAAGAGGCGCTCAAGCGGGAAAGCATGGCGGGACGGGGTTTCCAGAAGGCCAAGGAGGGGGAGCCCTCCTATCAGATCATCAAGCAAAAAGGCTCCACGTGGGACTTTCTGGACCTGAATCTGCCCGACAGGAGCCACATCCTTCGCACCTCCTTTCCGCTGAGGGCGGAAAAGAGCCTCTCCCCGCAGAAAAGCGGGCCCATTATCGGCATCCTCCAGTTCAGCCAGGACATCACTTCGGACCAGGAATCCATTCTCTACTTCCAGGTCCTCGTGGCGGTCATCATCATCGCCTCCTCGCTCATGCTTTTCTTCATTCTCTACAGGATCATCCTTCGCGCAGACCGCATCATCGCCGAACGGATCCGGGAAAAGGAGCGCCTGGAGAACAGGCTGCACCAGAACGAAAAACTGGCCAGCATGGGCCGCATGGTGGCGAGCATCTCCCACGAGATCCGCAACCCCCTGGGCATCATTCAGAGCAGCGCGGAAATGCTCTCCAAGCGGAGCCAGGGCGATGAAACTGGGAACAAGCTGGCCCGAGCCGTGTACGAGGAATCCCAAAGGCTTAGCCGCACAGTGCACGATTTTCTGGACTATGCCAGGCCCAAGCAGCCCACGATCCAGGACATGGACCTGGCTGGCGTGCTGGAGCAATGCCTGGCCTCCTTGGACACGGAGCTCAATCGCAAGGAGGTTTCCGTGAATCGGAGCACTCCCGAGCGAATCCCCGTTCGGGGGGACGAGGACCTCCTTTATCTGGCCCTGTACAACCTGATCATCAACGCCCTCCAGGCCATGCAGAGCCCGGGAGAGATCGCTATTACCTGGCGCGAGGACCGGCAACAGCTGGAGATCCGGGACAGCGGACCGGGATTCAGCCCGGATCTTGCGTACAAGTTCACCGAGCCCTTCTTCACCACCAAGGAGGACGGCACCGGCCTGGGGCTCGCCATCGTCAAAAACATCCTGGACAGCCACGGAGCGGGACTTGAATTCGACACCGCCTCCGAGGGCGGGGGCGTGGTCCGGATAACCTTCGACCAGGCTTGAGGAAGCGGACTCATGGCGACACACATCCTCGTCGTGGACGACGAAAGGAACTACCTCCTGCTTCTGGAGACCATGCTCTCCGAAGAGGGTTACCGGGTCACCTCGCTGCAGGATCCGGAGCTCGCGGTGAGCTATTTAGGCGAGTCCGACGTGGACATCATCATCGCGGACATGAAGATGCCCCGCCTCAGCGGACAGGACCTTCTGGAGCACGTCAGACAGAACCATCCGCACATCCCCGTGCTCATAATGACCGGATACGGCAGCATTGACGGTGCGGTGGAGGCCATGAAGTGCGGGGCCTTCGACTATATCAACAAGCCCTTTTCCAATGATGAGCTGCTGCTCTCCGTGGCCAAGGCGGCCAAGATGAGCGAGGCGGAGCGACAGAACCGACTGCTCCAACAGTCCCTGCAACAGCAGCACGGCCTGGACCGGGTGGTTGGCAGAAGCCGCGCCATGCAGCGGGTCCTGGACCTGGTGGGCCGGGCCGCGCCCAGCGGGAGCAACGTGCTCCTCAGCGGAGAGCCCGGTACGGGCAAGGAACTCATCGCCCGCAGCCTCCATTTCACTTCCCAGCGCCGCTCAGGCCCCTTCGTCCCTGTCCACTGCCGCTCCCTGGACCCAGCCGCCCTGGAACGCGAGCTCTTCGGCGCGGAGGAGGAGTC
>CAYNCR010000029.1:0-16545 GCA_964395575.1 uncultured Desulfohalobiaceae bacterium | reverse complement strand
CGAAGCCTTCAAACAATACATAGGCCCCGGGGGCGCGGCGTACGTGCCCAAGGACAAGATCGATCCAGAAACCGGCATTCGGCTCCTCAAACAGGAAGGGGCCACCGTGATCCTGGCCCATCCCTACTCCCTGGAGATCGACACCGACGAGTTGCGCGAGCTGCTGGGCAGGCTCAAGGAGCAGGGCCTGGAGGGGATGGAGGCCTATTACAGCGAGCACACCCCGGAGCAGACCCGGACCTATCTTCAGCTCTGCAGCGAATTCGACCTCCTGGTCAGCGGAGGCTCGGACTTCCACGGCAGCGTCAAGGAAAATGTGGGACTGGGAACCGGCAAAGGGAACCTCGACCTGTCCTATGACCTGGTGCGGCGCATGCGCGAGGCGCGGGGAGAGGCGCCGTCCTCCTAGGACAACGACCGAAGAAAGGCGTTATCCCCGCACCAGGCGCTGGATCGCCTCCTCGCCCTCGGCTCCCATATCCCGGGTAAAACCGGTCACGAAGGTGTCGATGTGCTCCTGGATGGTGGACCGGTCCATTTCCTGGGCGCAGTCCCGGATGAAGGGCCACAGCTTATCCGGATAGCGCTCCGCTTCCTCCAGGCTCCCGCGGATGCGCTCCTCCATCCAGGTCCGGAACCCTTCCCCCAGAGAGCGGCGCGCCGCAATCACGCCCAGGGGAACGGGCAGCCCGGTGGTCTCCTCCCACCAGCTGCCCAGATCCAGGACCTTATGCAGTCCGTGGGCGGGATAGGTGAAACGGCCCTCGTGGATCACCAGGCCCGCGTCCGCGTCTCCCGATGTCACGGCGGGCATGATCCGCTCGTAGGACATCTCCAGGACCTCGCCGGGCTCGGCCCCGAGACGCTGCATCAGGAGAAAGGCCGTGGTCAGGCGGCCCGGGACGGCGATCCGAAGACCATTCAAGTCCGAAGGGGTTAGCGGTCGCCCGGAGACAAGGACCGGCCCGCAGCCCCTGCCCAGCGCGCCGCCCGAGCGGAGCAGCTCGTATTCCCCGCTCACCCTGCCGTAGGCGGCCACGCTGATCTTGACCACGTCGAGCTCGCCCCGCAGGGCCATCTCGTTGAGGGTCTGCACATCCGCCAGCGTGTATCTGATGCTGGAGGGCGAAGTATCGATGCGCCCCTGGAGCAGGGCTCCGAAGATATAGGTGTCGTTGGGGCAGGGAGAGATCCCCAGGCTGATGGTTTCCGTCATTGAAGCCTCTCTGGTCTCGGCATCCCGGTTACTTCGGTCTGTTTTCCCACCGGGTCCATACTAGCCGCTGCCCGCGTCTCCGGCAAGGGATTCCTTCACGGGCGCTCAAAAGGGGTGCCCTGGGAGCTGTTTGACATTTCCGCAGCCTGATCTACAATTTTCAATTCCTCGACACGCGGCCCGTGCCGCCCGATATTCCCGAGAGGAACAGAACAGCCATGAATTTGCGACAAGCGTGCCAGCACCACCGCCTCGAGGTCGTCCTGGACAAAGTGGACACCGGGGACAGGCTGACCCTCGAGGAGGGCGAGCACCTCTACCAGTGCCAGGACCCTGTGCTGCTCGGAGAACTGGCCCACCGGGCCAGAACCCGACGCCACGGCGAACGCACCACCTACGTCCTCAATCAGCAGATCAACTACACCAATATCTGCGTCAACGCCTGCCTCTTCTGCTCCTACCGCCGCTCGCAGGACCACGATGGAGGCTTCACCCTCCACCAGGACCAGATCCGGGAAAAGCTCGAGTCCCAACTGAGCGAGCCCATTCGGGAGCTGCACATCGTGGGCGCCTGCCATCCCGAGCACGACCTGGAGCACTACGTCCGGATTCTGCGGACGGCTCGCCGGGTCCGGCCCCAGGCCACGCTCAAGGCCTTCACTCCGGTGGAGATCGATCACTTCGCAGCAGTCGAGGGGTGCGAGCCCGAGGATGTTCTGCAGCGGCTGCGCGATGAGGGCTTGCAAATGCTCCCCGGCGGGGGCGCGGAGATCTTCGATCCCGAGGTGCGGAGACAGATCTGCCCTCACAAGGCGAGCGGAGAGCGCTGGCTGGACATCAGCCGCAGGGCCCATAAACTGGGAATCCAAAGCAACGCCACCATGCTCTTCGGCCATCTGGAGGGGCGCCGGCACCGCCTGCAGCACATGGACGCCCTGCGCCGTCTCCAGGACGAAACCGGCGGCTTTCTCTGCTTCATCCCCCTGCCCTTTCAGACCAGGAACAACCCCCTGGGCGGAGTGGAGCCCATCACTGGCCTGGAGGAGCTGCGAACCATCGCGGTATCCCGGCTCATGCTGGACAACATCCCCCATATCAAGAGCTATTGGGTCATGCTGGGCCTGCCCCAGGCCCAGGCGGCGCTCTGCTTCGGCGCGGACGACCTGGACGGGACCGTGGTGGAGGAGCGCATCGGCCACACTGCGGGGGCGGATTCCCCCCAAGTACTGGACCGCGGTGAGCTGGAGGCGATGATCCGGGGATGCGGGCAGATCCCGGTGGAACGAAACGGAATCTTCGAGCGGGTACAAAGCCTATGAGCCGTGAAGCGGACAGCGCGAGCACACTTTTGCAGCGGGCGGCTTCTGGAGGCCGGCTCGAACGGGACGAGGCCCTGCGCCTGTGGAAGGAAACGAGCCTGCACGAGATGGGCCGGGCGGCGCATCAGCTGCGCATGCGGCTGCATCCCCACGAGACGGTCAGTTACGTGGTGGACCGAAACATCAACTATTCCAATGTCTGCGTCTGCGGCTGCCGCTTCTGCGCCTTCTTCCGCCCTCCGGGCGACCCTGAGGGATTCGTGATCTCCCGCGAGGACCTCTCCGAAAAGATCCAGGAGGCGGTGGATCTTGGCGCCACCCAGATCCTGATGCAGGGAAGCCACCATCCGGATCTGGACCTCGCCTTCTATCTGGATCTCCTCCGCGGCATCAAGGAGCGCTTCCCCGGGATCCATCTCCACGCCTTTTCCCCGCCGGAGATCATCCACTTCCGGCACATGTTCGGCCTGTCCGTCAGGGAGATCCTCTCCCGGCTCATCGAGGCCGGCCTGGATTCCATCCCCGGAGGCGGGGCGGAGATCCTCGTGGATCGGGTGCGGGAAGAGATTGCCCCCAACAAGTGTTCAGCAGATGAGTGGCTGGAGGTGATGCGCACGGCGCATCAGCTTGGCCTGAAGACTACGGCGACCATGATGTTCGGGCATGTGGAGGCGATCGCGGACCGCCTGGACCACCTCCTGGCCCTGCGCCGCCTTCAGGACGAGACCGGGGGATTCACCGCCTTCATACCCTGGACCTTCCAGCCGGACAACACCCGCATTCCGGCCAGAAAAACAACCAGCACCGAGTATCTGCGGACCCTGGCCCTGTCCAGGCTGGTCCTGGACAACATCCCCAACCTGCAGGCCTCCTGGGTCACCATGGGGGCCAAGATCGCCCAGCTCAGCCTCTTCTTCGGGGCCAACGACTTCGGCTCCACCATGATCGAGGAAAATGTGGTGGCCGCTTCCGGGGTCCGCTTCCGCATGAGCCGGGAAGAAATCGACAAGCACATTCGCGAGGCGGGATTTGCACCCAGAAAGCGACGCATGGACTACACCTTCCTGGAATAGCTCCGACAGCGGGGACGAACCAAACGGCTCCCCCCTCAGGTTGGGCAGAATCAGCTACATCAACGTCCTGCCCGTGTACTATGCCCTGGAACAGGGTCTTATCGCCCACGACATGGAAATGGTCTACGGGACGCCAGCCAGGCTCAATGAGCTCGCCTGCCGCGGAGAGCTGGATATCGCCTCCACCTCCAGCATTGAATACGCCCGCAACTGGCGGAGCTACTACCTCGTGCCCCATCTGGCCATCGGCAGTCGGGGGCCTGTGCAGAGCGTGCTCCTCTTGAGCAGAAAGCCACTGGAACAACTGGATGGAGGCACCATCCTGGTGAGCGCCCAGACCCATACCTCGGCCACGCTCCTGCGCATTCTGCTGCGGAGGCATGTGGGGATCCGCCCCCGCTATGAAAACGGAGACGTTAGCAGCCGTCTCCGGAAAGGAGAACCCCCTGAAGCCTTCCTGGCCATCGGGGACGAGGCCCTCCTGCTCCGGGACCACCCGGAGTATTCCCATTCCCTGGACCTGGGCCAGGCCTGGCTGGAGTGGACGAATCTGCCCTTCATTTTCGGGGTCTGGGTGGCGGATGCGGCATCGGTAGGAAACAGGGCCGCGTCCGTGCGGCAGGCCTGCCGCACGCTCTACCGCTCCAAGGAGTGGGGACGCACCAGGACGGAATTCTTCGCGGACCTGGCCGCGGACAGGGGAATGCTGGACCGTCGGCGGCTGGCCTCCTACTTCCGGGGCTTGGTCTATGAGCTGGGAGAGTGGGAGCTCAGGGGGCTGGACCGCTTTTTCGAGCTCCTGTGTGAAGAGGGGGAGATCACCGAAAAACCCGGCATCCGCTTCTTTCCCTCTCCCGAGGAGATTCGGGGGAACGAAGGGAATGATCACCCCTGAAGCGGGAGGGCTCAGTTCTCCCGGTGCCGGATGTATTCCAGCATTCGGGCCAGGAGGGACTTCTCGCGGCATTCCGGCAGGGCGGCCAGGGCGTGATAGGCTGCCTGGAGATAGGTCTCCGCCTCTTCCCTCGCCCGGGTGTGGAGCCCCTTGGAGCGAATGCTGCGCATGGTCCGCTCCAGCTCCTCCTCGGTCAGGGCCTTGTCCTTGACCCGTGCCAAAAAGCGCTTTTGCTCCTCGACCTCGAGCTCCTGCAGGAAGTAGATGAGAGGCAGAGTGATCTTGCCCTCCCGAAGATCGCCGCCCATGGGCTTTCCCAGATCCGAAGACGAGGTGTAGTCCAGCGCGTCGTCCACCAACTGGAAGGCAACCCCCAGATTAAGGCCCAACACGCGGGCAGCCTCGCGGTCCTCGTCCAAGTTGCCGGCCAGAATGGCACCGCTCTCGCAAGAGCTCTGGATCAGATATCCCGTCTTGCCCTTGATGATGTCCAGGTATTCGGCCCGGCTCAGATTGGTCTGGGACATCTTCTGGATCTCCAGGATCTCTCCGGTCACCGTGCTGGAGATCGCCTCGGAAATGCAGCTGACCAGATCCGTGTTGTGGTACTCGGAAACGATCTTGTTGGCTCGAGCCAGAAGGGCGTCCCCCGCCAGAATCGTCTCCTTGGTGCCAAAGACGAGGTGGGCCGCATGCTCTCCCCGGCGCAATTCCGCGTTGTCCAGGATGTCGTCGTGGAGCAGCGTCGCGGAGTGGACGAGCTCCAGGGTGCTGGCCAGGGGGTAGACGGCCCGTTCCCGGTACCCCAGGGCTCCGGCCATCAGGACACAGAGCAGGGGCCGGAGGCGCTTGCCCCCTGATCCCAGGACATGTGAGGCAACGGGGTAGACATAGCTGTTCAGCGAGCCCAACTGTTCGCGGATACAGGCCTCAATATCCGGAAGGACGCTCTGGAAGTATTCCTGAAGGTCGGGGTGTACCTGCATAATGAATTTTCTTTCTCCAGGGGAGCCGGGAAATAGGGCGATTCCGGCGCAGCGCAGTTAAGCCATGCGATCTCTCAAGGCGTCCATAACAGGGCCCAATCCCGCCATGGCTCCCCGTATGTCCCAGTCTTTCTTGTCTCTGGCCCCTACCGCATTGGAGATGCAGCGCACCTCTGCAAAGGGTATTCCGTATTTGAGGCAGGGCCAGGCCAGGGCAAAGCCCTCCATGTTTTCCAGATCCGGGCTGTAGCGCCGCCTGTACCATTCCGCCTGCTCGGGATCCCCCGAGGCTCCGGCCACAGTCAGGCTCCTGCCCTGGGGCCATGGTGGGGTCGAAGAGATCCCCATCCGGACCAGAGCGCTCTCCGGATCGAGCTGGAGCCGATCACGGACCGTTTCCCCGCCGAGAGTGCCGTGACCGTATTTCAATTCCGCGGGATCGACTCCGTCCGCGGTTCGCAAGCCAAACTCCGGCCAGATCTCCTCGCGCACGACAACGGTCTGATACAGAGACAGCGCCTCACGGTCAAAGCTGCCGTCAATTCCGAGGTTGAGCACCCCCCGGAGCTCGCTTCCCAGCTGGAGAAGCCGGCCCAGGCTCAAAGCCGCGTTGACCGGTCCCATCCCGCAATTCACGAGATAAAGATCGATTCCCCTCCAGCGCCAGGGCACCGGCTCCGAAAACGAGATTCCGGGAGCACCGTTCACTGCCGCCCTAAGCTCCCTGTTTGTGGCGGTCACGATTGCCAGTCGCCGCACCTCGACCTCGCAATGGAAGAATCCCGCCTCTCAGTAAACCTCATCGGAAAAACCCGCCTGGGACCTGCAAAGAGAGACAAAGAAATGGGCGCACTCCGGATTGCTCGCAAAATGCACATGGATGTAGGAGCCAAGGACATTGCCCAGCTGAAATCCCTGGGGCTCGCGCTGCTCCCCGCGCCGGTCACAAACCCGGTACACGCTTTGCGCCGCACCCGGCTCGCTCTGCATAGAGGAGTAGTGGAACTCGTGCCCGCGGAGGACTGTGCCCGCCTCCCCCAAGGGGGTCCGTTGCAGGGTCTGCACCTCCCGGTATCCCAGAGCCCGGAACCGCCCCCACATAACGGCGTCGTAGGGAAAAATTCCCGCCATGGGGGAAGCCTGCCCCTGATCATCGCGTATGGAGCGCATGAGGTACATGAATCCACCGCACTCGGCGTATATGGGGCTGCCTGATGCGGCCATGCCGGCGATTTCTCGCAGGAGATGCGTATTCCGGCTCAGGCGCTCGGCATAGAGCTCGGGATATCCCCCGCCCAAATACAGGCCGTCTGTCGCGGGAGGCAGGCAACCGTCCCTCAGGGGGGAAAAGAAGCAGAGTCGGGCTCCGGCCTCCCGCAGAAGGCGAAGATTTTCCGCGTAGTAGAAGCAGAAGGCCTCGTCCCGTGGCACGGCAATGCACACCGCGTCGCGTTTTCCAGTTTCCCTATCAGTTTGCGCAGCAGTTGAAAAGGATCGCGAAGACGGACCGAAAACGGAGCCTTCCGCCTCATCGGTGACAACAGTTCTGCACGCCGCCTCGACAAAACCACTGCGAAGGCCCGAGTCGACCCAGTCGGCGAGTCGATCCGCCTTTTCCTGATCCCATTCCGACTCTTCGGCGGTCACCAGCCCCAGATGCCTGGAGGGAAGGTCGAGCTCCGGGTTTTGAGGCAGAAAGCCGAGACAGGAAAGGCCCGTGGCGCTGTGAACCGCTTCCTGCAGTATTGCGGCATGGGAACTGCTGCCCACCTTGTTGAACAAGACACCGGCCAGGGGCAGCTCCGGATCGAATTCGGCATATCCCTTCACCATCGCCGCTGCGGATCTGGCCAGGGAGCGCGCGTCCACCACCAGGAGCACGGGCAGGCCCAGCCACTTGGCCATCTCCGCGGTGGAGCCGGATTCCTCCGTGGGGGAGAAGCCGTCGAAGAGTCCCATGACCCCTTCCACGATGCAGATATCTGCCCCGTTGCCGTGGCGATGAAAGATATCCCTGTTGGCCCGTCTTGAAAGCATCCACCCGTCGAGGTTGTGCGAAGTCCTTCCCGTCACCAGTCTATGGTGACCCGGATCGATGAAGTCCGGTCCCACCTTGTAGGGTTGTACATCCCATCCCCTCCGAGAGAACCAGGCCATGAGGGCCAGGCTGATCAGGGTCTTGCCGCTTCCACTGCTGATTCCGGCTATGACGAATCCGCGCATGAGCCACAAGATAGAAGCATCGCCGGGAAAAGTAAATCCCGATCCTGCCGAATGAGAACGCACAGCATCTCAACAAGGCCTTGCTCCCGCACCTTTTGCCTTCCCTGTTTGCATTGAAAATAAGGAAGCGCTAGAATGCATTTTTCTCCAATTGAGCGGCAACAGCGAAAAAAGGGGGACGACATGGAACAGCTGCCCATTCGAAGGGCCCTTCTCAGTGCTACTGACAAAACGGGCCTGGCCGATCTGGGCCGCTTTCTGGCCGAGTGCGGCGTGGAGCTGGTATCCACCGGCGGGACCTATAAAACGCTCGCCGAGGCCGGACTTGGGGTCACCGCGGTCAGCGAGGTAACCGGATTCCCCGAGGTGCTGGGCGGACGGGTCAAAACCCTTCATCCGCATATCCATGCCGGGATCCTTGCGGACAAGGACAATCCCGAGCACCTGAGGTCCCTCGAGGAGCTCGGCATCGCCCCTTTCGATCTCGTCTGTGTCAACCTCTATGACTTTGCCGGCGCCCTGGAAAGGGGGCTCTCCGACCAAGAGCTGGTGGAGGAGATCGATATCGGCGGCCCCACTCTTCTCCGCGCGGCGGCCAAGAACTATCACAGCCTGGCAGTTCTGCCCGATCCGTCCTACTATTCCCGCTTTCAGTCCGAGCTTCGGGATAGTAAGGGCAGCATCGGCCTGGCCTTCCGCAAGGAGCTCGCTGCGTATACCTTCTCCATGATCTCCCGCTATGATCGCCTGATTGCCGAAGGCTTGCAAGGCTCCTGATAACCGCGCGCACTGGACGTTCCAGCATAGCGTGCTTCCCAAAAAGGAGGGATCTTTATAGCGGAAAAAATCTGGGGCAACACGACAGGGCTCAAGCCCAGCCAAGCCAAGGCCCTGTCCCATATCTACCGCAGGCACTTCCCCGACATCGGGGGATACAGCAAGGAACAGGCCCGGGAGCTCGCCGCCCTGAGCCGGGAAATCGGCAGGCAGATCGGTGTGCTCGTGGATCGTCGGGGCCGGCCCTACATGGTGATCGTGGGGGACAGCGACCGTATCGTCATCCCCGAGCTGGGACGTCAGCGCGAACAATCCGCCAGACTCCGCGGCCTCAGGTTGCTGCACACCCACCTCGGGAACACCGGGGTCACGGAGGAAGATCTCATGGATCTCGTCTTCCTCCAGCTGGACTCTATCTGCGTTCTCACCGTGAATGACGAGGGCGCACCGCACACTTTCCAGTGGGCCCATCTCATGCCCTATAGCGCGGGCAGCCAGCTCTACCACTATTCCCCTCACCTCCCCTGGGACCAGGTAGAGATCGACTTCAACAGCGAAGTGGAAGGCCTGGAAAAGGAATTCACCCGCTCCACTCCGGAAGCAGTCTCCTCCTCGGATCCGGAAAGGGCCATTCTCCTCAGCGTGGACACCAGGCCCAGACACGTCCAGGAAAACTCGCTGCTGGAGCTTCGAGAGCTGGTCCAGACCGCCGGTCTCAAGGTCACGGAGACCATGATCCAGCGCGTGAGCAAGGTCAATCCCAAACACATCCTAGGCAAGGGCAAGCTCGCGGAGCTGGAGATCCTGGCCCTGCAGACGTTTTCCTCCACACTCGTCTTCGACCGGGAGCTCACTCCAGCCCAAATAAGAAATCTCTCCCGTATCACCGAACGCAAGATTCTGGACCGGACTCAGGTCATTCTGGACATATTCGCTCAGCACGCCTCGAGCAGAGCGGGCAAGCTCCAGGTGGAGCTGGCCCAGCTGAACTACACCCTTCCCCGGCTTTCGGACCAGAACAAGGCATTCAGCCGCCTGAGCGGAGGCATCGGAGGAAGGGGGCCGGGAGAAACCAAGCTCGAGCTGGACAAGCGGCGCATCGCGGACCGCAAGACCAAGATCAAGAAAGAGCTGGACAAGGTCCGCCAAAACAGGGCCCATACCAGACAGCGCCGCAATTCCGCCGGAATGCCCATTGTGGCTCTGGTGGGCTATACCAATGCGGGTAAGTCGACCCTGCTCAATACCCTGACCAACAGCGGAATCCACACAGCAAACAATCTCTTTGCCACACTGGATCCAACCAGCCGCAGACTGCGTTTTCCCCAGGACAGGGAAGTTATCCTGACGGACACTGTGGGTTTCATCAATTATCTGCCGGACAATCTCAAGGAGTCCTTCCTGGCCACTCTGGAAGAGCTGCATTCCGCCGACCTGCTGGTACAGGTCGCGGACGCCGGCCATCCGGAGCTGGAGAATCAGGTCCAGGCAGTGAACAGCATCCTCGAGGATATGGAGCTCGGCGAAACCCCAAGGATCCTGGCCCTAAACAAATGGGATCTGGTCCCCGAAGAAAAGAGAGGACCACTTCGAAACCTCTATCCCGACGGTGTTCCGATGTCAGCTGTGGATCGCGCCAGTCTGGATCCGCTCATTGACAGGATTGTGCGGAACCTTCCCCCCTCCACCCGGAAGATAGGGGATAACGAGAAAGGGTCCTCGCTGCAGCACGCCTTTTTCTGAAGGGAATAGGGATTGCGGAATTTCAAGGTCCAGCCTCAGGCGAAGGGCGATGGGAACCTTACCGCTGAGAGAACTTCGATTCACGCTTTATCGATACAGGTCACGAACAAAAAGTCTCGAGTCTCGGCTTTCAGGATGACGTTTCATAGGAAAGAATAAGGACGAGGATCTTTCCGAATATGGCATTGCAGATGAAATGATTTGTCTCGATCGCGGAAATAAATGGTATGCTGGAAAGAGATTCTCATCTTCAGAGGCACTCGTTGCCGGAAAGGGATGCAGCAGATACGTGAACAAGCTTCGCGCCTATCCTCCGCAGAACCTCCCAAGAATATTTTGCGCAGCATACGTTTCCGCCACATACAGCTCGAGAGGAGCTCGAACAGGTCATCATCGGATTCAAAACACGAGCCATGGAGAAAGCAAGAACCGACTTCGTGGAACACTTGAAACAATGAGACCTTCCCCTTCCGGGAAGCCTTTGAAATCCATCCTTTTGGATTGGTTTCGAATAAATTTTTTGACCAAGAGCCCAGGCCTCCATTTGCTTCAAAGTACAATCCACGACTTGCTTCGCTGTATTATCTATGCTAAAAGGTTTTAGCTTTCTTTCAAATCTCACACTCATAGCCACGTTTTCCGTCCAAGAATGTTAAACATCGAGTAACTGTTCACCACTCCACTAACTTACGGTCCGGCAAGGTGGTGAACAGTTACAACATCGATTCCTTATTACGAGCCCGAGGGTGATTCGACTTCATGTGCGCCAGGGATCCCTACTCCAAGCTTGTTACTGCTCAAAACATCCTGGAGAACACACAAAACACGAATCTCCCCTCGAAAAGGGTATTTACCAACGGCTGTTTCGATCTCCTGCACCGCGGGCATGTGGACTACCTCATGCGCTGCAAACGTCTTGGAGACACCCTTGTCGTCGGCATGAACACCGATGCCTCTGTTCGCCGACTCAAGGGCGGCACCAGGCCAGTCACCAGCGAACAGGACAGGGCCTATGTTCTGGCCTCTCTGGAATGCGTGGACTATGTGGTTCTGTTCGATGAGGATAACCCTCTGCGGCTCATTCAGTCCCTTCAGCCCGATGTGCTGGTCAAGGGAGGAGACTGGTCCCCGGAGATGATCGTGGGGCGTGAAGTGGTTCAAGCTCGGGGAGGAGCCGTTTATAGCCTCCCTTTTCTGCAGGGGTATTCCACTTCCGGGCTCATCCAAAGGATATCCTCGCTTTCCGAACCCGGGGAGTCCTTTTCGACTTGAGAACACCTGAGTCGCATGCGTCCACAAAGCGACGCACAAACGGAGATGTCTATGGCCGCGATCAAGAAAATACTCTGCGCAGTGGACTTCGCGGACTTCAGCCCCCAGGTGGCGGACTACGCCAACACCCTCTCAAATGCTTTTCAGGGTGAGGTGCACGTCCTGTACATCGTGCCCTCCATGTCCCAATACGTCGGTCTTCAGGTCGCTCCCAGCTCTATCGAGAGCTTTGTGGGCGAGATCATTTCCGGAGCAGAAGAGACCATGAACCGGTTCATTCAGGATCACTTTTCGGATGTTCCGGTACAGGGGAAGGTCATTACCGGATATGCCGCTGAAGAGATCATGCGCTACGCCCTGGACCAGGAGATGGATCTCATTGTCATGGGCACCCATGGGCGCAAGGGCATCGATCGCATTCTTTTCGGCTCCGTGGCGGAACGGGTGGTGAAGAGCTCCTCGATCCCCGTGCTCACCCTGCGACCGCAGCAATCCGAACAGACAAAGCGCTGATTGTGTAATGAAACTACGAAGCAGCAAAAAAGGCGTGGGAACCGGTCTGGATTTGGGCCAGCGCTGGGCCAAGCTGGTCAAGTTGCAGCCCAGGCGGAAACAGACCACTCTGCAGCGTTTGGGCCGTCTTGCCTGGCAGAAGGAGGAGAAGGACGACAGCGGAAAGATGGCCGCCAAGCTCAACGGAATGTGGGAGGGATTGGGCCTCAAGGAGAAAAAGGTGATCAGCGCCCTGGCAGGCCACGGAGTGATCATCAAGCATCTCAACGTGCCCGGGCAGAATCAGGACATGGACAGCTACGTCCGGGAGCAGGCCCAGGAATACATCCCTTTCGACCTGAACGAGGTCTATCTCGACTACCAGTTTCTGGATACGGATGAGAGCGGCCAGGCTGTCCGAACGATTCTCGTGGCCA
The DNA here is from genome assembly GCA_964395575.1 of uncultured Desulfohalobiaceae bacterium. Taxonomy (GTDB): domain Bacteria; phylum Desulfobacterota; class Desulfovibrionia; order Desulfovibrionales; family Desulfothermaceae; genus JAIPDU01. The sequence continues at coordinate 4,112 of CAYNCR010000029.1, read as the reverse complement.
GTAAAAAGACAATGATCGATGAGCTGCGCAATCTTTTCAACTCCGCTTCTCTCGCTTTGAATACCGTGGATGTGGAAGGATTCGCCTTGAGCAACTGCTTTGAGTTCAATTACCCCGAACGAATGAGCGAATCCACCTACATCCTTGATATCGGCAGCCAAACCAGTATCTTTTGCGTCTACTCCCGGGGGTATCCCCTCTTTATCCGTGATCTGCACCTGGGAGGGGAACAAATCACGGAAAAGATCAGCCGCAGCTTCAACATCCATACTACAGAAGCGGAACAAATCAAGCTTCAAGGCCTGGACGAGACGGACAAACCCGGAAAGGAACGCGTGAAACAGGATATCCGCAGCACCATCATCTCCTGGAGCGAGGACATCCAGAGACTGATCACCCTGCACAAGAACTCCGGGGAACAGGGAGGGGACAAAATCTATCTTTCCGGAGGGGGAAGCCTCTATCCCGGCTTGAAGGAGACCATTGCCGAAGAGCTCGGCCTGGATACGGAACACCTCAACCCTTGGCGCAATATTTCCTACGATGAACGCCATTTCGATGCGGGGTATTTACGCTCCTGCGCCCCGCAATATGTTGTCGCCACGGGCTTGGCTCTTCGCGGAATCAGCTAATCGATTCCATATCCCCCAAGAGCTTTCCCGGAATTCGAGGACCGGCTTCGTATTCCCAGAAGCCCGTCCTTTCCTACAGAAGCGGGACAATCGTCGTTCCCGCAGGGAGTGCCCATGCTACGCATCAACCTCATGCCCGAGCCGCGCAAAGCGATCTCCACGGGCCCACCACGGTTCACATTCATCCTTGTGGTTTCCATCGTCCTTCTTGTCGGCGGTGGCTTTTTCCTTCAGAACAAGCTCCAGGCCCAGATCGATCAGCTCGAACAGACAGAACAGCGCAAACAGGAGACCAAGGCCGAGCTCAAGAAACAGCTCAAGGAAATCCACACCGTGAAAAATAAACTGAAATCGATCAAGAACAAGATTTCGGTCATCAAGGACATCCGCGAGGATCAGGCCCGTCCCTTGCGCTACATAAACGGCCTCATGGAATCCATGCCCCCTGAAAAAATCTGGTTTAACTCCATCCAGATGGACTCCAGCAAGAACATGAGGCTCAAGGGCATCGCTCTGAACAACCAGGCTTTCGCTCAATTCGTGGGTGCCCTTCGCAAACAGGACTTTTTCAAGGACATTACTCTCAAGCAGACAAGCCGGAAGACTATCTCCAACTTGGATCTCGTATCCTTTCAATGCACTTTACTGACCAAATAGGCGTTGACCGCTATGGATATCAAAGACGCATTCTCCAAGATAGAAGACCTCCAGCGCTCCAGGAAGTTCTTGATTTTCCTGGCTGCTGTGATTCTTATCTGCGGCGGCTATTGGTATTTCTTCTATCAGCCTGCGACTGACAGAATATCCGAGCTTGAGGACAATATTCAGTCTCTGGAAACCCAGATCGCGAAATACAGAAAACAGGTTCAGGAGCTTCCCAAGCTCAAAAAAGAGCTGGACTCCAAGAAGCAGGTACTCGCCCACGCCAAGACCCTGCTTCCCGAAAACAAACACGCTGTTGAACAGCTTCTGGCTGAAATCGAAAAGCTGGGCCAATCGGAAAATGTTTCCTTTCTTTCTTTCGACCCGGGCAACACGAACAAGCACGACCTTTACGCCACAAGGACCCTGTCCATAAAGCTCGAAGGGCCATTTCACAATCTGATGCAATTCTTCAGCCGCATCTCCAGCCTGAACACGTTGATCACCATCGAATCCCTTGATTTCAATCCGGGCAATCAGAAAACCGACGAAGAGATCCCGATATCCTCCTCGGTCCGTCTTTTCGTCTACCGAGCCCTGAACGAGTAGAACGTCCTATGTGTATAAAAAAGACATTCAATTCCCGTTGGCGGAACGTCGCATGCTCTAGGTGCGTTCCCTTGGCCGTTGCTCTGCTTGTGATCCCCTCGCTCGGCGTTTTTGCTCCGATTCAGGGTTTTCAGCAGACCGAGGCTTTTGCTCAGGAATCGCAAGGCAATGCGACCGGAGAAAAGCCCTCCTGGATCGATCCCAGTCCCTTTCAGTACAATCCGCAAGACAAGCCCAATCCCTTCGAGCCCTTCCTCCGTCAAGCTCCGTCCTCACAGGAAGAGGAATCCGAGAACAGGGAGGCCCTCTCTCCTCTGGAGCGGATCACTCCCTCCCAACTCCAGCTCGAGGGCATTCTCAGCCGCAGTGGAGCCAACGCTTCCGTCGCTCTGGTTAAGCTGCCGGACGGGAAGGGATACATCCTGAGCCCGGGTACGCGTATTGGCACCGAAGGTGCCCGCGTGGAGCGTATCGAAGAGAGCAGGGTTGTTATCCGCGAATACTATATCGACGTCATGGGCGAGAAGAAATCCAAGCAAACGATACTCAAGCTTCCGCAATCCGCAGGAGAGAATAATGAGTAACAAGACCGCGCTTCTTAAATACTGGCTCGCCATGGCTCTTGTCCTTACCATGGGCCTTTCCTGGGGCTGCGCAACGCACAGTAACGGGACCCCCGGCTCTAATGCAGCGCAACCGTCGAGCTCGGCCAATGCCAGCTTGGCCGCGCCAGACCAGGAAGAAGGCGATCAGGGACAGGTGCAGCAAGCCGGCAAAGAGGGAAACAAAATCCGAATCGACAGCGCGGATGAAGCGACGCGATTGAGACTCCCCATCGCCCGCGGCGTCAATGTGGACACCCAATACGAAGATTCTCGCCTGACCCTCAGCTGCACTCCGGCCCTTCCCGGACCGCTTTCCCACGATACCCTGGCCGGATCGGTGGTGGAATCCATTGACTTCTCCACGATCCCCGAGACAGACCATATTGAGGAAATTGCCATCCAGCTCCGGCAGCACGCCAATTATTCCCTTTCGCGAATGGATGCGGATACTATGGAGCTTGTCCTGGCCACTCCCGAGCTCGACGAAGCCGATGCATCGGATCAGTCTGGAGTACGTCGCCTGCGGGATATCAATTTCTACGAGACCGAGGCGGGCGGCCTCAAGGTCGTCCTGACCGGGGAGGACAGCCTGGAATACAAACTCCGGCCCAGCGAGGACAACAAGCTCAATCTCGCCCTGCCGGGCACCCGGATTCCCTCGCCCCAGACCAAGCTCTACAATCTGGATAAATTCCAATCCCCTGTTCAAAAGGCCCTCTTGAGCAACTCTGCCTCCGGGGGCCGGGTCCAGCTCACCATGACCCATCGGATACCGGTTAAAATCAGGCAAAAGGGCAGGGATCTCGTCCTCGCGGTCGCAGCGCAAAAGAAAAAGACCGCTGAAACCGCGGAAGTCGAGATGGAAGACTCAAGCTCGGACACAGCTGAGCAGGTCGAGGAAGAGCCCGAGGAGCCTGCTTCGCCGGGAAACGAAACCATTGCCCAGTTTCAGAACACCCTGGGCGACGGGTTGATTGTCCCCGGGATGCAGGACCGATATACCGGCACCCCCATCTCCATCGATGTGCAGAACGCCGAGCTTTCCCACGTCCTGCGTCTGCTTTCCGACGTGGGTGAGTTCAATCTGGTCATGGACGAGGGTGTGAGCGGAACCATCACCCTCAAGCTGAATGAGGTTCCCTGGGACCAGGTGCTGGACAATGTCCTGCGGCAGAAGGGTTTGGGCATGAAGAAGGTGGGCAACAGGATCCTTCGCATCGCGCCCGTCGACAAGCTGCGCCAGGAACAGCAGCGAAATATCCAGGTGCGCAAGTCCGCGAAAGAGGCAGAACAGAGCAAACAAGACCTTGCGCCGCTCAGAACGGAGTACATCCAGATCAATTACAGCGACGCCCAGAACCTCCAGTCCCAGGTGCAAAAGTTCCTATCCGACAGGGGCCAGGTGTCCCACGATCCAAGGACCAACCAGCTCATCGTGTCCGATACGGAAGAGAGTCTGAACAAGGTCAAGAGCGTCGTGGACAAGCTGGACCGAGCCGAGCGCCAAGTCCTCATCGAGGCCCGTATCGTCTTTGCCACCGAGAACTTCACGGAGAGTCTGGGCCTCAGATGGGGAGGGAACTATCAAAAAGTCGGGCAAAGATCTGGAGGAGTTTATGGATCT
>CAYNCR010000028.1:0-16667 GCA_964395575.1 uncultured Desulfohalobiaceae bacterium | reverse complement strand
AGCGCGAGCACGGCGTGGACATCCTGCCCGTGGATGTGAGCCGGGAATACGTGCGGCTCCTTCTGGACGGCCCCCAATGGGGGGTGGGCAAGTGCCTGAACCCCTGCGTGGACTGCAAGATCTTCATGCTCTCCAAGGCCCGCGAAATGCTCTCCATGTTCGGGGCACAATTCATCGTCAGCGGCGAGGTCCTGGGCCAGCGCCCCATGTCCCAGCGCAAGGACGCCCTGGGCCTGATCCGGAACGATGCCGGGGTGCGCGATGTTCTGTTGCGGCCGCTCTCCGCGCACAGCCTGCCGCCGACCCCGATGGAGGAGTCCGGGCTGGTGGATCGCAGCAAGCTCCCGAACATCGTGGGACGGGGACGCAAGCCCCAACTGGAGCTCGCCAGAGAATTCGGCATCCGCGAGGTGCCCACTCCGGCGGGGGGATGCCTGCTCACGGACCCCGGCTCCTGCACCCGTTTCTGGCCCCTGATATCCCGCATGGGAAGCCCCGGACCGGAGGACTTTGTCCTGGCCCAACTGGGCCGGCAGTATTGGCACGGGGACCACTGGCTGACCATCGGCCGCAACAAGCAGGACAACCAAGCCCTGATGGAACAGGTCCAGACCCGGGACATCGTGTTCAAGCCGGTGGACATCCCCGGGCCCATCGCAGTGGGGCGCCAGCACGGCGGAGAGTGGAGCGAGGAGATGATCGAAAGCGCTGCGGTGCTGCTCCTGCAGTTCTCGCCCAAGGCCAGGAAGGCGAAGGGACCGGTCCGAATCAAGGCGGGCTCGGGGAACTTTCTGCGGGAATTCTCCCTGGATCCGGGCAGCGAAGCGGACCCGGAGTGGAAGGTCCCGGAATGGGAGGAGCTGGAACAGGAGAAGAAGGACTTCTTCCGACGGCCGGAACGCGAGGAATAGCCCGGATCCGCCCAGCCGCCGACAGTTGCGGCCACTTGACGCCAGCTAGGACTCTCCCGCCGGCCTGGCCCATTCGCTCACCACGTCCTGTTCCCACAGATAGCGGGATATATGCTCCACACCGGTAAGGCTGATCCGAACTCCGTTCTCCTTGAGAATCACCAGAACGGGAACGCCGCGAAAGTCCCTGGAGCGGAAATAATCCCCCGCCTTGCGCGTAGCTTGGCGCACCTCTTCCGGTATGGGGTGACTGCCCGAGATCTGTGTCTTTTTGGATTTCAGGATCCGGGCGAAGGCATTGCCCCTCTTTGTGCCCCCGGAGGAACCCGCCTTCGTGGCCCAGGCAAGTTTGGCCCGGGATGAGGGATCGCGATTGACCGCGGCGAAATGCCAAGTCCCGGAAGTGGGAGCCACGCGGGCAAGATTATAGAGAACCTCGCTGCAATGGGGGCAGTTGAGACTGAAAAAGAAGTAGTACTGCGGCCCGTCCTGCCCCTTCTCGGTGCTCTGCTCCAGGAAAGCGGTTTCCTGCAGGCGGGGCATGTCCGGTGTGAACTGCAGAAGGGAGTTGGCGGCGAAGGCCCCGCACCAGACCGCGATCCCTGTGACGAGAAGGAGCCACGAGGCCCTCCGCCAGGCCGTGGCACCAAGAACCAGAAACAGCCCGGCGGCAACCGCCACGCAGAGCCAGCACATCAGACCCAAACCCACGAACTGATAGCCGAGCAGGGCCCCGTCGAAGGCCAGTGCGCCGACGAGGGCCAGAACCACAGCCGCCCACAACACGGGGCGCTCGTAGCGGCAGGCGAAGAAGAAAACCCCGAAGAGGACCCAAAAGAACAGGCTGCCGAACAAAAGCAGCCCTATCTCGCCGATGCGGACATAACCGCCCACAACCTCGCAGGCCTCTGTCCCGCACAGGCTCCCCACTCCCTGGGCCTGCAGCACGTAGTCCAGGCTGAGGCCCACCGCGCAGAGAAGAATCACCGCCCCGAGCACGAAATCCCGTATATTGCCCTTTCGCATAATGCTTCCTTCCCGCCCTGCGGGCGGAGACGTCAAACGTGACTCCTGCCGAGTTACTGGTGATCAGTGATCAATGGTCGGTGACAGATGGCTCTTTTTTCATGCAGCGGAAATTTTCCAGCCGCAATGCTCTCTCCCGGAGCCCGGTTCTCAGACCCCGACAGCCCACGTCCGACGTCCGACATCCGACGTCCGACGTCCGACATCCGACATCCGACGTCCGACCTCCGACCTCCGATCTCTGACCTCCGGCACCCGGCTTGCCAGCTGGATCAAATTGCGCTATCACGAGCAGCGTAGTGTCAACATGCGTCCGTTCTTGACCTCGGGCCACGGGCCGGAACATTTCGACGCTATACAGCGAGCACTTTTAGATGCGGGCGGATGTCCGCCTGCTCCGGAAAAGGCGAGCCCCTATGCCCAAGAACGCCCATGGCGGAAACATCCATAGCCTGCACAAGTGGTGCGGTCAACCCGACCAGCCCATCCTGGACTTCTCCGCGAATATCAACCCGCTGGGACCTCCCTCCTGGCTCAGACAGTGCCTCTGGGACAGCACGGAACAGATCCTGCATTATCCCGAGCCCGAGGCCGTTCCGGTTCTGGACGCGGCAGCGGAAGGCTACGGAGTCGCCAGGGAGAACATTGTCGCGGGCAACGGCAGCACTGAGCTCCTCTACCTCCTGCCACGCATTCTGCACTTTGACCGCGCCCTGATCCCGGTCCCCTCCTATGTGGACTACGAGACGGTTTCCCGGCTCTGCGGCCTTCATGTTGAACGCCTCTTCCTGGACCCCGAGGAGGGCTTTCGCCTGAACCCCTCACTCCTGCGGGAGCGCCTCGAACAGCCCGCCCTGGTCTTTCTGGGCCGGCCCAACAATCCCACGGGCCTCACCTTTTCCGCCGGAGAGCTGCGGAACCTGGCCCGCGAGAATCCCCGCTCCTTCTTTGTCATTGACGAGGCCTTCGCCGACTTCGTCCCAGGCATGGACCGCCTCTACCAAGACATGCCCTCCAATGTCCTCGTCCTGCTCTCCCTGACCAAGTTCTACGCCCTGCCCGGCCTGCGTTCAGGCCTGGCCATCGGCTCCAGGGATGTCATCGCGGATCTGGCCCGCCACCTGCCGCCTTGGTCCGTCAACGCCCTGGCCCAGGCGGTCACCTCCAGGGCCCTGCGGGACCGGGAATACGCCGAAGGGACCAGGGAGCGCGTCCCCCGCCTGCGGCGCGAGCTCGCGGACAACCTGGAGCATATACCCGGCGTTCGCGTCTTCCCCGGAGAGGCAAACTATCTCCTCTGCCGCCTGGAGGGCTCCCATACGGACGCCTTCACTCTGCAGAAGGAGCTCCTGGCCAGAAATATCGCGGTGCGGACCTGCGCGGACTATCCCGGCCTGGACGAGACCTACTTCCGGGTGGCGGTCCGGCCCGAGCCGGAAAACGACGAGCTTATCCTGTCTTTGAAGGACGTACTGGCTCCAAGCACCGCCGCTGAGCGACCCGGCCGAGCCGCGCAACGGGGTCCAGGCCGCAGCCCGGTGAAGACCCCGGCCCTGATGTTTCAGGGCACCTCCTCCAACGCGGGCAAGAGCGTCCTCGCCGCTGCCCTGTGCCGCATCCTCTTCCAGGACGGCTATCGGGTGGCCCCGTTCAAGGCCCAGAACATGTCCCTGAACTCCTTTGTGACCCTGGACGGCGGGGAGATGGGCCGGGCCCAGGTCCTGCAGGCCCAGGCCTGCAAGCTCGAGCCCAGCGTCCTGATGAACCCCATCCTGCTCAAGCCCAGCACGGACACGGGCTCGCAAGTCATTGTCCACGGCAAGCCCGTACGCAACATGGAGGTGCAGGACTACATCCAGTACAAGCAGGAGGCCGGAAAACGGGCCAGGGAGGCGTACGACACCCTTGCGGCGGACAACGACGTGCTCGTCCTGGAGGGCGCCGGATCCCCCGCAGAAATCAATCTCAAGGCCCACGACCTGACCAATATGGCCATGGCCGGATACAGCCGGGCCAATGTCTTTCTCGTGGGCGACATCGACCGGGGAGGGGTCTTCGCCTCCTTCGTGGGGACCATGTCCCTGCTGGACAAGTGGGAACGGGATCTTACCGCCGGGTTCGTGATCAATCGCTTCCGGGGCAAGGAGAGCCTCCTGGCTCCGGCCATCGAGGAGACGGAGCGCGTCACCGGCAAGCCCGTTCTGGGTACTGTGCCCCATATTCCGGACCTAGGCCTTCCCGAGGAGGACTCGGTCCCCTTCAAGGCGGCCCAGGGGGACCGCTCCGGAGAGGACGATGCCGCCGTAGTACTGGGGTGTCTGGATCTGCCCCACATCTCCAATTTCACCGACATCGACCCCCTTCTCCAGGAGCCGGACGTTGCGGTGCGCATCATCCGCAGCACCCGCGACCTGGACCCGCCGCCGGACGGTCTGATCATTCCCGGCAGCAAGAACGTCATGGCCGATATGGCCCAGATGGAGGACTCCGGCCTGGGCCGGACCATCCGCGAGCTGGTCCGGCGGGAGCGCACCGTTCTCGTGGGCATATGCGGCGGTTTCCAGATGCTTGGGCACAGCGTGGCCGATCCCTGGGGGCTGGAGTCCCCGGAGAGGGAGACCCTTTCGGGACTGGGGCTTCTGCCACTGGTCACGGAAATGAGCCGCACCAAAACCCTGAGCCAGTGCCGCGCCCGGCATTTGACCTCGGAGAATGAGCTGAAGGGGTACGAGATCCATCACGGCCGCACCCATATCGTCGGGGACGATGTGGTTCCCGCGGTGCGCTCCGAATCCGGAGAGGTTATTGGGTACGCCGACCCCGAGGGCAAAGTCTGGGGCACCTATCTGCACGGCGTCTTCGACGCGGACGATTTCAGGCGCTGGTTCATCGACGGCCTTCGCCGGGCCAAGGGGCTGGATGTCCTGGAGTGTCCACAGACCCGCTACGACCTGGAGGACGCTCTGGACGCCCTCGCCGATGTTGTGCGAGGCAGCCTGGACATGCAAGCGATCTACGCCATGCTGGAACGCGGCTCGGACACCTGAGTCCCCTCCATTTCCGTAGCCAGCTGTCCCAGGCTCTGCTCCGCATGCTCCGGATCACGCATGACACGGTCTATGGGCTCGGGGCCAGGATCGAACTGGAAGGCCTTGTTCTCGGAATGGGAGCGGAACCAGTCCAGAAAGGCGGCACAGGACGTGCTTTCCGGAGAGATGGCCGGCACGTAGCCCACTCTTCCCTCCTCTTCGGTCCGGCTCACTGCGCCCATTTCCGCCAGCGCTCCCAGGATCTGGTTCACCGGCTTGAGCGGAATGTCCAGCCTCAGGGCCAGCTCCGAGGCCCCTACCGGTCCCCGACCCGAAATAAAGCTGCTCCCGAGCAGGGCCATGAGGGCCATGGCCAGGCGCTCCTTGCTGCTGATATTGAAGCGGCCCAGCGAGGAATGGGCCAAGCCATACTTCCCCTGCTCCAGGCAAAAGCTTATCTCCGCACCCAAGAGCACCACGATCCAGCTCAGATAGAGCCAGATCAAGAACAGCGGGAGCTGGGCAAAACTCCCGTAGATGGCGTTGTATTTGCTCACCCCGATCTGATAGTTCAGAAAAACGGTCTGCAGAAGCTGCCACAGGAGCCCGGCGGCCACACCTCCCAGCAGACAGCTCCGGGTGTCCGTCTGGGTGTTGGGCACGACCTTGTACAGAAAAAAGAGCGCGAAACAGACCAGTGCGTAGGGCATGAGCTTGAGGGCAACAATATAGGCGTAGTTGATCACGGAGAGGGATAGCAGCCATTGCATGAGTTCCAGGCTCTCCAGGGAGGCGCTGAAGCTGATGGCCACCACGATGAGCAGCGGCGTCACCAGCGTCACCGAAAGATAGTCCGCGAACATCCTGGACGGTTTCCGCTGGCTCACCACCCCCCAGACGGAGTTGAAGCTCCGCTCCACGGCGCTCAGCATGGTGAAAACCGTGATCAGGAGGACACCGACTCCGACCACTCCCAGGGTGCTCACATTGGTTTGATTGATATAGTCCACGATGTACTGGACAATCGTTTCTTTGCCTGCGCTGATATTGAACAGGAAGTCCCGCATGTACTGACTGTTCTGGAAGCCGAACCCCTTGAGGATGGAAAAGGCCACCGCCAGGAGCGGAACGATGGACAGGGCGGTGGCGTAGGTCAGCGCCGCGGCACGCAACAGGCACTGATCCGCCACAAAGGAGTTGTAGATAAACCGGAATCCGTGCCAAATCTTGCGGACCGCTTCTTGATAGGTCACAGGGCTCTCCTTTTCCACACTTGCCCGTTTTCTCCGGGAATCCCCTTTTGTGAGCTCCTTTCGGGACATTCCAGCTTCACCCTGTCACGAAGCCCCCATTATAACGATCTCTCCGTCAGCCCCGGCGTGTCAAGCAAAATCCACAATATACAACCCGAGCCGAATGCCAGAGAAGGGAATGGAGCCCTTCCTCCCAGGCCTTTATATTGACAGGACAAGCTGATATTGCTTACTTTTTAGAGTCCCTGTTCTACGGTCAAAGATATCCGATGCCGCACCATCCCGCTACCTGCAATTCCGCAGCAGGGTCCGCGAGTAGAACTTTTTTCCCGAGGTGCCCCCAGTGGATATACATACCCTCTCCAGGCTCAACCGCTTCCGTGCCATCGTCGTCACCCTGATCAAGTATGGCTTTGGAGACATTATTGCCAGGCTGGACCTTCCGGCCAAGCTGGGCCCCCTGTATACCCCCAAGGAGCCCAGGGAGGAAAGCAACACCTACACCCGCATACGGCACACCCTGCAGGAGCTGGGGCCCACCTTCATCAAGCTGGGGCAGCTGCTCAGCCTGCGCACGGACCTGATCCCCTCGGAGATGGCCGAAGAGCTGAGCAAGCTCCAGGACAACGTGCCAGCTGAAAGCTTCTCCGACATCAGCAAGCAGATCGAGCGCTCCCTGGGCCGCCCCCTGGACGAAGTCTTTCTGGAGTTCGAGGAGGTTCCTCTCGCCGCGGCCTCCCTGGCCCAGGTTCACAGAGCCGTCCTGCGCGAGAGCGGCGACGTGGTGGCGGTCAAGGTGCAGCGCCCGGGGATCAGGCAGATGATCCGCAACGACCTGCGGATCATGGAGAGCCTGGCCCAGAGGGCCCACGAACGCGTGGAAATGCTGCAGCTCTACAACCTGCCCCGGGTGGTGGAAGAGATCAAGCGCCTCCTGACCGAGGAGCTGGACTTCAGTCGCGAGGCCAGGAACATCAGGCTGGCCCGAAGCAACTTCGCGGACGACCCCTCGCTGTACTTGCCCCGCGTGTACAGCGACATCAGCACGTCCCGGCTTCTCGTTCTGGAGCGCATCAACGGGACCAAGCTCAAGGACGCCATCAGCAGCTGGCCCTTCCAGGTGCGGAGAGACCTGGCCCGGAAGTGGCTGCGCGCCACCCTGAAACAGATCCTGGAGGACGGATTCTTCCACGCGGATCCCCATCCGGGCAATCTCTTCATCCTCTCCAGCGAGCAGTACAGCCTCCTGGATTGGGGCATGGTGGGCCGTCTGACCCCGGAAACCCGGCTCAAGCTCATCGACCTCCTGGTGGGCGTGGTCCTCAGGGACAGCCAGCAGGTCCTGGATCTGTTGCTGGAGTTCACGGAATACAAAGCGGACATCGATATGGACAGCTTGCACCGCGAGCTCATGGATATCCTGGACGACTACCACTCCGTGCCCCTGAAAGAGATCAACATGGGCCGGCTTTTGACCGCGCTCACCGAAATGCTTCGCAACCACCATATGCAGCTGACCATGGATCTCTCGGTGATGATCAAGTCAATCGTCACCAGCGAGGGCTCGGCGAGACTGCTCGATCCCGATCTGGACGTGATCAGCGAAGCAGGGCCCTATATCCGACGCTTGGCCAAACAGAAATACTCACCCAATGCGGTCCTGCGCACCATCCGAAGCAGCTTTCGCAACTTCTGGCGCATGCAGCAGAACCTCCCGGTTCAAATTAACCATATTATGGACAAGCTCCAGCGCGACGACCTCACCCTCGGCTTCGAGCACAAGGGCCTGGAAGGCCTGCGCCGGACCCTGAATCAGGTGACCAACCGGCTGACCCTGGCTCTGGTGACCGCCTCCATGATCATCGGCTCCTCCATGATCATCACCACCGGGGTCAAGCCGCTGATTTTCGGCTACCCTGCCCTGGGCCTCATCGGATACCTTTTGTCCGGGCTTTTCGGAATCTGGCTCATCATAGACATTCTGCGCAGGCGCAAATTCTAATCCAGAACGGAGGAATATATGCTGGACCGCGAAGAGGCCCTGAGCCTTCTGCAGAGCAAGGCACTCGAGGACAACCTTGTCGCCCACTGCCTCCAGACCGAGGCCGTAATGCGGCACCTGGCGAACCGCCTCGGCCGTGACACGGATCTCTGGGGAATCACCGGCCTATTGCACGATCTGGATTATCCGGGCACCAAGGACGACGCAGCCAGACACGGCCTGGAAACCGCGCGGGAGCTCGATGGCAAGCTTCCCGCGGAGGCCCTGCAGGCCATTGCCGCCCACAACAGCGAGGAAAACGGCACGGCTCCGGAGAGTGAATTCGACTTGGCCCTGCGCTGCGGCGAGTCCGTAACCGGGCTCATAAGCGCCAACGCCCTGGTTCGGCCCCAGGGGATGGAGGGAATGAAGCCCTCAAGCCTAAAAAAGAAGATGAAGGACAAGAGCTTCGCCGCAAACGTCAGCCGGGAGCGGATTCGGGAGTGCGAGAAATTGGGGCTGGATCTGGACGAGTTCCTGCGCATCGGTATCGAGGCCCTCGCCGGCATTGCGGACAGGCCGGAAGCCGGAGTGGGGGCGGGGACGGAGTAACCTGGCTCCGGCAAGATGATCTGCAAGCGGCTCAGTAGCTCTTCAGGCAGGTCATCGCCATGGCGAGCTTCAGCTCAACCCATGGCACTGACAACGAGTCACCGTCAGCCCGCATCGATCTGGGGACACTCCTGCTCGCCGCTTTCCAGGGCCTCCTTGTACAGGGTCGCCGCCCTGACGAAGTTCTCCGCCCAGGACGGGACGCTCAGGGCGTGCAGATGCGTGTAGCAGGCCAGGGTATTCTTGTACAGAAGTCCGTCCCTGCCGCCACCCAGACCGGTTCCCCGGCCCATCTCCAGACAGGTGGGCACTTCCTCGCCCTCGCGGGGATGGCAGCGGGAGTAGTGGAACTCGTGGCCGATGAACTCTTCCCCTACGGAAAAGAAGGGATTGGAGCGCCGCACCGTGCAGCGGGTGTAGCCGTGGCCCTGGGGCTTGGCGGATAGCCCCGTCTGCACCGGGAAGAGATCCACCATCCCGTACTCCTTCCCCCCATCCGTGGCAAGGCTGGCACAGAGATACATCAGCCCGCCGCACTCGGCGTATACCGGGAGGCCTTTCTCGGCCAGGGAACACACGAGCTGCTTGGTTTGCGTATTCGCGGCGAGCCCTTCCGCCTGCATTTCGGGGAATCCGCCACCCAGATAAAGGCCGTGTAGCCGAGGCCATTCCTCCGCGGTATCGAGAAGGCTCACCTCCGCGATCTCCGCGCCGGCCCGTTCCAGGGCCTGCAGATTTTCCGGATAGTAGAACCACAGCGAGGCGTCCTTGACCACGCCGATGCGCACGCGCCTGTCCCGGCTCTGCGCCTCGGGCCAGAGGGATATCTCCGGGGCCTCTATCTCCGGGGCCTGTCTGCTCACACCGAGGATTCCTTCCACATCCACCCAGTCACCCAGGATGCGGGCGCTCTCCTCAATGGCCTCCTCAGCGGCGTATTCACGGTCCGAAACGAGGCCCATGTGGCGTTCGGGAATCAGGGTATCGTCCAGCTTGGGCAGGGCTCCCAGGACGGGGACGTCGGTGTACTCCTCCAGGCACTTGCGCAGGATGGTCCTGTGCCTGGACCCGGCGGTGCGATTGAGGATCACCCCTCCCAGGTGCAGATTCCTCTCGAACATGGCACAGCCCTGGACGATAGGGGCGACCGTGCGGGTCATCTTGGAACAGTCCAGTATGAGCAGGACGGGGACTTGGAGGAGACGAGCGAGATGGGACGTGGAGCAGGAGCCGTTGGTATCCTTGCCGTCGAACAGGCCGCGATTTCCCTCGATGAGGGCAACATCGCTCCCTTGGGCCTGTTCGACGAAAAGGCGGGTCAGGACACGGTCCTGCATAAAAAAAGGATCCAGATTCGTGGCTGTTCTGCCGGCAGCGCGCGCAAGCCAGACAGCGTCAATATAATCCGGACCCTTCTTGAAGGGCTTGACCGAAAGGCCGCTTCGCGACCATTGCCTGGCCAGTCCCAGGGAAAGAATCGTTTTGCCCGCACCTCCGCTCAGAGCGGAGATGATCAGGCGGGGCATGTGTGACACGAAACATCAAATCCGAGAACGGTCTTGCCGTCCCTAGTTTTACTCCTCAGAGGATCCTTCTTCCTCATCCGATTTCCCGAACCCGGGCAGATAATACATGGAGGTGCTGCCGCTGGACCAGAGGCTGAGCCGCTCCTCGTTGACCATCTCGGTGACGATCTTCTTGGCCTCGCGAGGCTTCATCTCAAGAATCTTGGACAGGTCGTTGAAATAGAACTTGGATTTGGTCTTGGATTTTTTCTTGAGCTCTTCCTCGAGCTTTTGTTTGAGTTCTTCATTAGCCATGGCTATTACCTCCGTTTAAGGAATGCGAGGGGCAACGCCAAGTGCGTTGCCCCTCGCTAGGTTATTGGATTACCGGCGAGCCGTAGCGATTTAGGCTTCCACCTTCAGGCTGGCGTAGTCCCTGCTCTCCTCGGTGGTGAACTTGAAGTTCGTGCTCTGGCGCCAGGTGTAGTACGCCGGATCGCGGAAGTCGTCGATCAGATGGTGGCTGAACTCCAGCCCGCACTTCTCGAAGAAGCGCTCCCAGCCGATGCGGGCGGCCCAGTCGCCCAGGCGCTCGTACTTGTCCGCGTTCTGGGCATAGGCGTCAACGATCTGGCGGACGGTCTTGACCAGGGTGGGCCAGCGGGGGGGCTCGTTGGGGACGAAGGCCACCACGACCTTGGAGAACTCCGGCTTGGTGATGCGGTTGGAGACCTTGCCCCCGGCCATGATCACCAGGCCGTCACCTTCGGAGTCCATCAGGGGCAGGGAGGGGCACATGGTGTAGCAGTTCCCGCAGAACATGCACTTGTCCCAGTTGACCTCCACGCTCTTGACCTCTTTCTCCTCACCATCGCGCTCGCCGGTGACGGTCTTCTTCTTGGGCTTGATCGCTGCAGTGGGGCAGGCCGCCACGGCCAGCGGGATCTCGCAGAGGTTGTCCAGCCACTCGTCGTCGACCAACGGGGGCTTGCGGTGATAGCCGAGCATGGCAATGTCCGAGCAGTGCACCGCGCCGCACATGTTCAGACAGCAGGCCAGGGAGATGCGCAGCTGGGCGGGGAGGCGCATGTTCTGGAACTCCTCGAAAAGGTCGTCCATAACCGCCTTGACCGGCCCGGAGGCGTCTGTGGCCGGGGTATGGCATTTGATCCAGCCCTGGGTGTGGACAATGTTGGTGAGGCCCGCGCCGGTTCCGCCGATGGGAAACTTCTTGGAGCCGCCTTCCATAACGCGGCTTTCCAGCTCCTTCTTCAGGGGCTCCACCTTGTCCTTGCTGTCCACCATGAACTCGATGTTGTTGCGGGTGGTGAAGCGGACATATCCTTCACAGTGCTTGTCCGCAATCTCGCAGATCTCCTTCACCAGTTCCGTGCTCATTAGGCGGGCGCCGCCGCAGCGGATGGTATAGACCTCGTCCCCGCTCTCGGCCTTGTGCATGAGCACTCCGGGCTCCAGGATCTCGTGCCACAGCCACTGGCCAAAGTTGTTCTTGATGACCGGGGGCAGGAAATCGCCATAGTAGCGATTCCCGATATCCTGAATCCGATCCTGCATCGGATTTTCGGGATCGTATCCGGATGAAACGAATGCCATATCTGGTCCTCCTTCGCGTTCTTAGCGTTGATGGCGGGTCCTGAAGTCCTGCAGATCGCCGGCGTTCGCGGGCCACTCTCCGGGAACCTCGTCCTGCCTCCAGAAGATGTAGGGATTGTGCCTGGGCTCTTCCACCTGCTGGGCGATCGCCTTGAGTCCGGTGGCATCGAGGAGCTTCTGGAAGCCCTGCCGCTTCATGAGCTCGCCGAGCCGCTCACGGTTCTTGGCCTCTTCCATCCACCAGTCCCAGATGTTCTCGATGACTTCCTTGAGGTCGTCATAGGGCTCCTCCATATTGATGAAGGGAACGAGCATGGAGGACATCTGGGCGCCGTCCAGGATGGGCGCCTTGGCACCGACCAGGATGCTGGCCCCCTTGTCCTTGCCCGGCCGGAGCGCCCTGGGCATGGCATTGATGCAGTGCATGCAACGGTTGCATTCCTTGTTGTCGATGACGAGCTTGCCGTCTTCCATCCACATGCAGTTTGTGGGGCAGCGATCGAGGACTTCCTTCTGGATGTCGAAGGGACCCCAGTCGCGGCCGGCGTGGGCGCCGCCGTTCGGGGGAATCTCCCCGCCGATATAGGCCTGCACCGCCTCCTGGTCGATCTGGATCTCGTCCCTCCAGGTACCGACCACGGACAGGTCCGCGCGCGCGATCGCGGCGACGCAGCCATTGGGGCAGCCGTCGAACTTGAACTTGAATTTGTAGGGGAAGGCCGGGCGATGGAGCTCGTCCTGGAACTCCTGGGTCAGCTGATAGCAGGCTTCCTGCGTGTTGTAGGTGGACCACTCGCAGCGGGACTCGCCCAGGCAGCAGGCGGGGGTGCGCAGGTTGGAGCCGGAGCCGCCCAGATCCTGGTCATGCTTGTGGGTCAATTCGTAAAAGATCTCTTCCAGCTGCTCCGTGCGGGTCCCCAGAAAGATGATGTCTCCGGTGGAGCCGTGCATGTTCACAATTCCGCTGCCGCGGAAATCCCAGAGATCGCAGAGACTGCGCAGGAAGTCCGTGGAGTAGTACTTCCCGTTGGGCTGGTTGATGCGCATGGTGTGAAAATGGGCCACACCGGGAAACTTCTCCGGCTGGTCGTTGTAGCGGCCGATCACACCGCCACCATAGCCGAACACGCCAACGATACCGCCGTGCTTCCAGTGCACCTCCTTCTCCTTGTAGGCCAGCTCGAGCTGTCCCAGGAGATCGTCGCACACGTCCACGGGAATCTGGTATTCCACGCTATTCTCATTTTGATGGCGATGGTTGGATTGCCGCTTCACGTCTTCAACAAAACTCGGCCACGGGCCGGACTCAAGCTCATCCAGCATTGGGGTTTCATGTTTTGCCATTACCTCGCCTCCTTCTCAGTGTAGGGTTGAACGGATCCTTTCCGAATCAGGCGGGCCTCTTCCCCAAAGATCCATCCCTGAAGGGCCGCGCCCCTATCCTGGGCACAAGCTCTGCTCGGAAAACGCACCGAAACGTATCTAAAGGTCGGCGCTTTTTAAATGTTTTCCTTCCTCGAGGCCCGAAACACAATGATCTGGCCACGCGCAGATCATTGTGATCCTACGTACAAGAACCTTGAGTTGTCAAGCGCCAATCATCCCATAATCGGGGAGAAACGGGAATAGCCGGAATCACTTTTTGCGATAGGGCTCTAGTTGATCCGCCATTTCCTGCGGTGCTTCGTAGCCGTTTTCCCTGGCCTTGTCATAGTAGTACAGGGCGGTTTCGAAGTCCTCCTTGTCGATGTAGGCCAGGGCCAAATTGTTATACGCAGGCGCAAAGGAGGGCTGCTCCTGGACAACCTTTTCACACTCCCTGATTGCCTCGTCCGTGTCCCCCTCCACGAGGTAGGCGCTGGCCAGCGTGGACCGGGCCTGCACAAAGTGGGGATCAAAGGAAAGGGCCCTGCGCAGCCACTTGATCGCTTCCTGGACCTGGCCCAACTGGAGATAGGCAAACCCGACGTTTCCGTGTGGGACGGCAAAGCGCGGCCGGAACTGGGTAGCCTGCTTGTTGTAGCTCAGGCAGGTCTCGTAATCGCCCTCGCGCATGGCCAATCCCCCAAGCTGGACATAGGCCTCGGCCAGATCCGGGGTGTTCTGGATGGCCAGCTTGAGCTCCTTTTCCGCCTCTTCGTACATCCCCTTGCCGATGTACACACAGCCCAGATTGTAGTGAGCGACGCCGTTCTGGGGATTATCCTCTATGGCCTGTTTCATCTCCTTGATATAGTCCTCGATCTTTTCATCCCGTGTCTTTTCCTGAGCACTCTTTTCCTGCTCTGTCATATTCTCTCCTCGATGAGTTGTCTTGTTTTTGTCGGGTTCACGGCCCTGTACGCATCACGTCCAAGGGAGGATAGGCATCCCCTTCCGGGGCAAAGGACCGTCTTCAGGGCAGAGATCACCTCTGCCAAGCCCTCATGGGGTCGATGCCCCTGCGCTGCAGCTCATTCATGTACCATTGGCAGAACTCGTACATTCCCCGGCAGCGTTCGTCCCCGTTGAAGATAGCCATGCACATCTCCTGGACACCGTTTTTATAGGCCATGGACACGGAGTCCTGTCCCATATCACGATAAAAGGCCTCCACGAGCTGGCTCGCAGTGCGGCCCGTACGTTCCTTGCGTATCTCAATGGGATGATTGGGCTCCTGAAAGGGATCCCAGTCCTCATAGCCTATTCGGTCAATAAACTTCCTGCGCCTCGAGGAAAGATTTTGATAAATCGCCTTTTTTTGCTCTTCCTGGTCCATAGCTAGTCCTCCTTGCCCAGAACCCACTCGTTGGGTCGGCCTCCGCCGCTCGCAGGAGACTGCTTGATTCCGAGATAGTCTTCGTCATATTCGTTCAGCAGAGCCATGGAAAGGGGGACCATCACTTCCTCGAGCTTTTCGTGCCTGGTGCTTATGCTCTGCACCAGACGCCGGCTGATGTCCATAAGACGATCCTGGATCTTGTCCGTGTAGACTGTGGGGTACTGCCCCCCTTCCACGAAACCGGAGCGGGTACAGGTGTGGGTTTCATCGCCGATGGCCATGGGCACGCCATAGATGCGGCAGGTAATGGGTCGATCCTCGTAGAGGTCGCAACGCCCCTCGTCGTTGAGCAAGGGACAGCGCACGCGGTAGCTGCCTGCCTGCTGCAGGATCTCGGTCGTTTCCCTGCCCTTCTTCTGCTCCTTGGCGATATAGTATTTGATCTTGTGCGTCTGGCGGTCAGCCTGATCGGCCCTTTCCAGGATCTCTTTGCGCTTCTCGCCCTCAATCTTCTGCTGAAAGGCGAAATTGATATACATGGCCTCAACAAGGCTCAGGTCGAAAAGGGCGTAGCAACAATCCGTACAACCATTGTCGCAAAGGACCTCTTCCGGGCACTGCTGTCGCACCCTCTGAAAGAGCTTGTCCGCTTCACCGCGCATTTTTTCGTACGCGGAAAAAAATTCGTGGAAATCGTATTGCATAAGCGCCTCGAGCATTTCACTCATTTTTGTCGAGCCCATCGCCTTCTCCTGCGGATTGGCGCGAAGGGCCCGTGATGATTGGTTTGTCCGCGAATCCATTGTCTGCATTCCATCCCCGCCCAAGGGCCACGAGGAGTCCCCAGCCCACTGTATTCCTGGGCTGATCGAATAAAGACAAGAGGGATACGGGAATTGCCCAAGTAAAACAAGGACGGGAACACGCAACTTCATTGAAGGGGCAAACCCAATCTAGCCTGCAGACTGGATTGGGCCCGGCAGGGGGATACAAATGGCACGGCTCGTCTTTGCCAGGTATGAAATAAGCCCCTAATAGATTCTACTAGGGGCTTATTCACAAGGCAATCAAAGGCTGGTCAAGAAGTCATGCAGCACTTTTAGTCGGTTTCCAGAGTAACCGCGCCGGGCTCGCAAACCTCAACGCAGGACTCGCACTCCATGCACTCGTCGATGTTGATCACGACAGGCTTGTCGTCCTGCATTTCCAGGACGTCCGCCGGGCAGGTCTCCACGCAGTCGCCGCAGCTCTCGCACTTGTCGTAATCAAAGATGATATTGGGCATCGCCTCTACCTCCTGTCTTATTTGGGATTAGCAATAGTTAGGCTTCACCGATTTCTTTCTTCACACCGACAGCCACCTTCCAGAGAATGGTCAGAATCAATAGGCCAGTCGCGTAGATCATGGCCGAAATCATGAGCTCATATCCAGTCGGGGCATATTCGGTGATGGCCCCCAAGGGATTGGGGATAAATCCGCCTACAATAAGTAACAGCCCCTTGTCAATCCAGGTGGCCAGGATCAGGAGCACGAGCCCAACAAGCAGCATGTCCTGATTGTTGCGGGACCGGGACGGGATAAGGATGGCCAGGCTGAGGATCCCGGCTCCGACCATGAGCCACGCCCAGCCCACAAGGGCAGCGTGCCCATGTGCGCCGAAGAAGAAGTAGGTCAGCGTGTGCTCGTGTCCCGGGATATTGCTGTAGTAGGCGGTAAACAGCTCGCAGAGGAAGAGGAAGACGTTGGCGATCATGGCATAGGTGATGATCTGCGAGAGGATCCGGATTGCCTCCCTGCCCGGATCGTAGCGCGTACATTTTTGAACGATCAGGGCCAGAATGATCAATATGGCCGGCCCGGAACAAAAGGCCGAGGCCAGGAAGCGGGAGGCCATGATCGCGTGCAGCCACAGGTGCCGCCCGGGCAACCCCTGGATGAGAAAGGCGGTCACGGTGTGGATACTCACCGCCCAGA